>USHI01000078.1 GCA_900554405.1 uncultured Eubacteriales bacterium
GGGGCATGACCGCGGCGACGTAATAAAGCGTTTTTACGCCGATCTGGATCACCGCCGCATCATCGCAGAACCAGCGCATTATATCGGCGGCAAACGGCGCGATAAGCAGTGCGCACACGGTGCACAGAAGCGTGCCGACCGCGGTGGAAAAGGTGAACGCATACCAGGTTCTTTTTTTGTTGCCCGCGCCGAAATTATACCCCGCGACAGGCTGAAACCCCTGCCCTATGCCGATGATCATATGCCGCACGAGCGTGTATACCTTGTTTGCGATGGTTATCGCGGCGACGGCGGCATCACCGTAAACAACAGCGGCATTGTTCAAAGCGACCGCCGAAACGCTCCCGAGCCCCTGGCGGAACACCGTCGGCAGCCCGGTGGAGATTATTTTGCGGTAATCCGCCGCCCTTTTGCTTATCCCGCTCCATGAAATACGCACTGCGGAGCGGCCCGCGGCAAAATACACGGCAGGTATAATGCAGCTTACAAGCTGGCTTACCGCCGTCGCAAGCGAAGCGCCCTCCGCGCCCATTTCAAGCGTGAAAATGAATATCGGGTCGAGTATCACATTGAGTATCCCGCCCGCGGCTGTGCCGACTATCGAAAAAGCGGCTGCACCCTCGGAGCGCAATATGTTGCTCAGCACAAATGTCGCGCAGTGCACCGGTGCGGCGATAAGTATCCACTTTGCATACGGCGCGGCGTAGGGTACCATTGTTTCGGAGCAGCCGAGCAGCGAAAGCAGCGGCGAAAGAAAGGCAAGCCCCGCACCGCAGACGACGATCCCGAGCGCAACTGCCGCAAAAAGCGCACTGGAAGCATAGCTTTCCGCCTCCGAATGCTTCTTTTCTCCGAGGCGAACGCTTATCAGGCTCCCCGCACCCATGCCGATCCCCCCCGCAGTTCCCTGTATGCCCGCCATTACGGCATAGACCGCACCCACGGCGGCGGTTGCCGATTTATCGATCTGCGAAACGAAATAGGTGTCCGCGGTATTGTATATAACGGTTATCAGGTTTGCCGCAACGGTAGGTATGAAGAGCGATGTGACCAGCCGCGGTATCGGCGTTTTTATCATTCTTTCGTATTGATCTTCGGCGCGGTGCACTGCTTTTCGCCCCCTTAAACAAGATTTCGGCGGAGGATTCATCCGGACCCCCGCCGTTTTCGTTTATTTTGCGTAATTACCGAGCATTGCCGCCGTTGTCCCCGGCGGAACAAACCATATGTCCGTATTGCCGCTCCGCCCGGAAAGGCAGATCAGCGTGAAGGTATCGTAAAGGTATTCCACCGTTCCGCTGTCGGCATAGGTATTTGCCTCTATGCGCTCGGATTTCAGATCGTCGGCTGCCGCGGAGGCGATATCCGAAATGCTTATGCTTTCATCGGCAAGGCACAGCGAAAGGGCTTCCATTTCCCCGCCTGATGTGCAATTGACGGTACCGCCCAGCGCATAAACCGAGCGCGTTTCGTCCGAGCCGAGCATATAAACGCTTTCGCTCCCGTCCGGAACGAACACGAGCCCGTGCGGGTTTTTCGATTTGCAGGCGGCAAGCGGCAGGCAAAGCAGAATAAGCATCGCCGCAAGGGCGAAAAATCTATTCCTATTCACCGCCTTGCTCCTTTCTGCCCTCGCCGTTCAGCTTGAGCTCCAAAAATTCCTCCCGCGTGATAAGTATCTGGCGCTTCTTTGTTGCGGCGTCGAACTGACCGATATAACCCTTGCGCTCCATTTTGTCGATAATCCGCGCGGCGCGCGCATAACCCAGCGAAAGCCGCCTTTGGAGCAGCGATGTGGATACCGTTCCGCATTCGATGGCGACGTCTATCGCATCCATAAGCATCGGGTCGGTCCTGCCGTCATCGTCATCCTCCGCTTCGGCGGAAGCGCCCTTCTTGCCCTTCATGCCGCAAAGCTTGGCTTCCTGTTCGATCTGCTGCATGATGGTTTCGTCATACTGTGCGGAGGCTGCCTCCTTGATAAACTGCGTGATGGCGGAAACCTCGGATTTGCCGTCCACAAACGCGCCCTGAACGCGCATCGGCTTCATCGCACCGACAGGGTAATAAAGCATATCGCCCCTGCCGAGCAGCTTTTCCGCACCCGTCATATCGAGTATGGTACGGCTGTCCACCTGCGAGGCAACGGTGCAGGCAATGCGCGAGGGGATGTTCGCCTTGATAAGCCCGGTGATAACGTCCACGGAGGGGCGCTGCGTGCCGATAACAAGGTGTATACCCGCCGCGCGCGCCTTCTGCGCAAGGCGGCAGATAGAGGTTTCAACATCGTCGGGAGCCGTCATCATAAGATCGGCAAGCTCGTCGATGATTATCACGATCTTGGGCATGAGCTCGCGTTCCGGATCGTCCGCGACGGCGTTGTTGTAGCCGTCCAGATCCCTTGCGCCGACCTCCTGTATGAGCGTGTAGCGCTTTTCCATTTCGCTGCAAGCCCAGTTGAGCGTGCCTGCGGCGTTTTTCGGTTCGTTTATGACCGGCACGAGAAGATGAGGTATATCCCTGTAATCCGCAAATTCGACACGCTTCGGGTCGATAAGTATCAGCTTGACATCGTTTGGGTGATTGCGGTAAAGGAGCGATACTATAAGGCTGTTTATGCAGACGGATTTACCCATGCCGGTTGCCCCCGCGATAAGCAGGTGGGGCATTTTGGCAATATCGAGGTATACCGGGTTGCCGGCGACATCCTCGCCCAGGGCGGTGAACAGCCGGCTTTTTGCCGAGGTGAATATCGGGTTTTCGATCAGCCCGCGCAGCCGCACGACGGAAACCGTTTTGTTCGGGATCTCTATGCCGATAGCCGCCTTGCCGGGGATATTTTCGATACGCACGGAGTTTGCCGCAAGGTGCAGCGCGATATCATCCGCAAGGTTGGATATGGATTTGACGCGCACGCCCGTTTCGGGCTGCAGCTCATAACGTGTGACGGTGGGACCGAAGGCGGTATTTATAACGTGCGCCTTCACGTTGAAGCTGGCAAGAACCTCCTCCAGCTTGCGGCTTGTCCTGTCCACATCGGCCTGTGTCATGCGGGAGGTGTTACCGGTATCCTCCGCAAGCAGCGATATCGGCGGGAAAACATAGGGCGTTTCCTCCACGGGTTTAAGGAAGAGCTCCTCATCATCCGCAACGACGTTCGTTCCGCCGTTTGCACCGACATTCGCCGCGTGAGCGGGCTTTTCCTCCTCCGCGGGCGCGGGTATATCGAAGGGCGGTTCATCGTCCTCCTTCACCTGCGCGGGAGCTGCGGGAGATACGGGCTGCGTTTTCGGAGAATATTTAGACCTTGCCGCGGCGGTAAGATCGGGTATGATGAATGCGTCCTTTTCCTCTGCGCTCGTATCCCGAGGGATATCCGCAGGATCGTCCGGGAGCTCCGCAGGGTCGCTCGGAAGCTCGACGGTTATCGGCTTCTGCGGCGGAGCTTTCGGGTGGGTTTCCACCTCCGAAGGCTCGATCGGGCGGACAGACTCCTTTTTCTTTGCCTTTTCGATACGCTCGGGTATCGTCGCGGAGGGCTCCTCCTCGTAATCCTCACCTTCGTCGCTCGCGCGGAGCTTGGAGCCGATCTCGCGGAAGTAGCCGATTATCGCCATGGCGGTATCCTTCGGTGTTGCGCCGAAGAGCAGCACCGTGCAGATAAACACGCCGAGTATCGCAAGCACGGTCGATGCCGCGGGGCCGATAGCCGAAATACAGAGGTTCGCCACCGCGCCGCCGATAAGCCCTGCGCTTTCGTTCGCCTTGCCGGCGGAATAAAGCTCGCCGTAGGCAACAACATTTTCGCCGCAGACAACGATATGCACGAGCAGCGAAACAAATATGAAATCAAGCGCGTAAAGCAGGTATTTGACACCGGCAACGCCCTTGCTGTGGTCGCGTGTCCAGAAAATGTCTATGATAAGTATCATAAACGGCACGACATAGTACATCGGGCCGAAAAGCCCCATCAGAAACCTTTTGATCGCCCCGCCGAATGCACCGTTATTGATCGAGGGGAAAAACGTAAGTATTATAAATACCGCAAGAAAGCCGACCGCCCAGCGAATGATCTCGCCGCGGTTCACATTTATATTCTGTTCGGCACGCGGCGCTTTTTGGGGCGCGGGCCTCGCGCTCTTTTTTCTTCCCTTTTTTTCAGCCACTTTTTAACTCCTTAACAAACGATCAGATCTGCGATGACAGCGGCGGCGCCGACCAGCGGGCAATACACCGCAAAGAAGGTGAACCCTTTATTTGCCGAAAGATACTGCAAAAGCTTGATTGCAAAGAACCCGACCACCGCCGCGGTGACCGAGCCAACGGCTATGGGTGCATACAGCTCCGCCCCCGCACCGGAGGAAAAGAGATCCGGGAGCTTTGTCACACAGGCACCGAGTATCGCGGGGAGCGAAAGCAGGAACGAAAACCTGACAGCCTCCTCGCGCGTGTAACCGAATATCCGCCCGCCGGTTATTGTCGAACCGGAGCGCGATATCCCGGGAAGTATCCCGAACACCGCCTGCACTATGCCGACACCGAGCGCGCGCAGCCAGCCGCCGGTTTCGGGCGTGCTGCCCCCGCGGGACACACGGTCGCTCGCAAAAAGCATCAGCCCGTTTATTATCAGAAGCACGCCTATCAGCCAGCTCATGCGCGATATTGCCTCGACACTGTCGTCCAGACCCAAAAGCTTCACCGGGATAAGCGGCAGCGTTGCAACGCAGACATAAAGGAACAGCCTTTCCTTTGCCGAAAGCCCTTCCGCGCGCAGCCTGCCGGTAAACAGCTTTCGCAAAAGCGAAAAAAACCCGGAAAACAGTGCCGCTATATCCTTGCGGAACACCACGCAGACCGAAACAAGCGTTGCAAGATGGAGCATTATATCAAAAGCAAGCGCGTTTTCGGTGTTCGTGCCGAAAAAATTATGCGCAAGCGCAAGATGCCCGGAGCTCGAGATCGGCAAAAATTCCGCGACACCCTGAATTATTCCGTATATTACCGCTTCCAAAATACCCAAAAGGCGATTCTCCCCTTCAAAAAACCACATACCCGAATATATTCAAACTCATATTATTATATATCCGCAACGCGCGATTGTCAAGGAATTACGCCGCGCAAAAGCCGCCTTTATTGCCGTGGCTCCGGGGCATACTCCGCTCGTTCGAGCGCTCTGCCCTGATAAATACCGTTTTCGCGGAAATATCGGTTTATACCGTTCAGAACGGAATGCTTGTCCGCGCTCCAAAGCGGGGAGATGAGCTTTTTACGGTCGCCGTCGCCGGTCAGACGGAATATTACGACCGAACGCGGAAGGTTTTCCACGCATATTCCGAGCAGCCGGAAATATTCCTCCTTTTCGAGCGTTTCGCACCCCTGTGCGGCAAGGCGTGTGCCGCGCAGCAGGTGGAGAAGCTGCAGCTTTACCCCCAAAATATCGTGTGCGGAAACAAAGCGCACCGTGGAAAGGATGTCTTCTTCTGTTTCGCACGGAAGCCCGATGATCAGATGAACCGTCACGGGAATACCGTATCCGCTCAGCAGTGCCGCGGCGGCGGTAAATTCCGCGTTTGTATACCCGCGCCCGAACGCGCGCGCCGTTTCCTCATTTGCCGTCTGCAAGCCGAGCTCTATATAAACCGGCTTTATCACGTTCAGTTCGGCAAGCAGCGCGGCAACGGATTCATCAATGCAATCCGGCCGGGTCGCGATTATCAGTGCCGAAACAAAATCCACCTCCATTGCTGCGGTAAACAGCTCCCGCAGGCGGGCGACCGGCGCATATGTGTTCGTAAATGCCTGAAAGTAGCATATATACCCGCATCCGGGATAATGCGCCGTCTTTTCGGAAATACGCTCCCGCGCGCATTGCAGTGCGGCTGCAACATCGGCGCCGCGCGCGGCAAAATCGCCGGAGCCCTCGCCGGAGCAGAACGAACACCCGCCGATGCCCTTTGTTCCGTCGCGGTTCGGGCAGGTGAAGCCGCAATCCACGGCAAGGCGGAACATTTTTCTGCCGAAACGCTTTTTGTAATATTCGTTTGCGGAATAATATCTTTCCATGCTTTTGCTCCGGTTATTGCAAAATGATCACACCCGTGATAAAATAGCACATCCGCGGAACGGAGGCTGCCATGATGTACGATTTTGTTATATGGGATTTCGACGGAACACTTTTCGATACCTACCCAATCATAACCCGCGTTTTTCTGCAAGCGCTTGAAAAGCGCGGGATACACGAAAGCTATGCCGCAATAAACGGTGCGGTGCGTGTATCCTTCGGCGAGCTTTTCCGTTATCTTTCCGCATATGACCTCGGCGAAGAATTCCGTCTCGAGGTCGAAGCCGAACGGCGCGCGGCGGAAAAGAAGCTTGCCCTGCCCTTCAAGGGGGCATACGGACTGTGCGCGGACATTGTTTCCGCCGGCGGCAGGAACGTGCTTTTCACCCACCGCGATAAAACCGCTTTCGAAATGCTGCGCGATTTCGGGATGGACACCCTGTTTTGCGATGCCGTGCTTGACGGCGACGGGTTCCCCGCAAAGCCCGCGCCGGATGCGGTAAACGCGCTTATATCCCGCTGCAATGCGGACCGTTCGCACGCGATTAT
>USHI01000079.1 GCA_900554405.1 uncultured Eubacteriales bacterium
CCGGCAGCGACAGCCGGCGCGAATATTATGAGCAGCAGCGCAAACACAAACCCGACAACGCCGAATATCGCCGTCGCAAGGAAGGAAAGCCGCTTTACCTCGTGCCCGCGGCCGAGCTCATTGCTGGCGGCGACCATGCGTGAAACGGCGACGGGCAGCCCGCTTGTGGAAAGCATGAACAGCATTGCATATATCGAATATGCGGCGTTGAAGATCCCGATGCTGTTGCCTAAAATGTTCGTGAGGGGTATCTTGTAAAGCACCCCGATTATCTTGATTGCGAAATTCGCAACGGTAAGTACAGCCGCCTCCCGCAGGAAGCTGCGGCTTCTTTGAACGTCCGCGCTCATTTTTTACATAAACTCCCGAAGCAGTGAATTTTCCGGAACAAAGCCGGCATCGATCGGTTCCGTGCCCGAAAGAAGCTCTATGCTCCGCCTTGCATCTGCATAAAAGCCGTTTTCCGAAGGGATCTCCTCCAAAAGCTTTACGGCATCGCCGTTGAGCACGTTGCGCTCGTAGCCGAAGAAGGTGTTGACGGACATATCCGCCGTTGCCCGGTAGGGCTCTATGGATTCGCGTTCGTTTGCACGCACGTTTTCCCACACGGCGTATGTCGTGGCAGCATCGTGCCCGCGGTGACGCGCATCCCGCACGAGCCTGCGGACAAAGCGGCTGTCGCTCCCGCCGCCCGGGTCGGAATAAAGATAAACACGGTAAATATTCTTTTCGTACAGCGATTTCGGTATAATAACCGGATTGAGCGCGTGCAGCCCCTCCACGATAACAAGGTCGTCATTTCCGGGTGTGATAACGCGTGCGTTGTCCTTCCTGCTGATAGCCCTGAAATCAAATTCGGGGATATACGCGGGCAGCCCGCCGGCAAGCCTTTCGAGGGAGGCGGTTATCATATCGGCACGCAGGCTGTGCAGCGTTTCGATATCACGCGTGCCGTCCGGCATATAAACGCAATCCCTCAGATCGCGGTAAAAATCATCCAGCGAAACGGTATGCGCTCTTCTGCCGAGACCGCCGATCAGCCCGGAAAGCTTTAATGTCGTTGTCGTTTTTCCGGAACAGGAGCCGCCGGCAATAAAGAGGAAGCGGATATCGCCGTCCCGTGTGACTCTTTCGGCTATGCGTTCGAGCGCGCTTTCGTAGGAAAGCTCATCGGCGCGTATCATTTCTTTGATTTCGGAAGCGGTCATAAGATCATCCTTTCGAGAAGAAACCGATCGCTTCCTCCCTACCAATCCCTTTATCCTCGCGCAGATATTCATACGGATATTTCGGGAAGGCGTGGCGATAGATTTCATTGCGGGCGGGGTTGACGAATTTGCTTATCGCACCCGCGCCGCAGGCAAAAACAGTGGAATATTCCTCCATCATCAGAACATTGTAAAGGTTTTCGCTGCCCTTTACCGCAAAACCGGTGTTTTCGGCATTGCCGACAGTATTCTTCTGGCGGTAGAGGTAATACGGATAAAGCCCCGCCGCCGCAAGGCGCGCGCGTGCATACCGGACGCTGTCACGCGCAAGCTCGCCCGCCGGGTCGTAAAACCCGTCGCCGATAAAGCGTATCGGCGCGGCGTTTTTTATGGAAAGCGTGTGCACGGTGATATTGTCGAAGCCGCAATTTATCATATCCTCCACGCTTTTCGCAAAGCTTTCGGAATTGTCGCCCGGAAGTCCGGCGATAAGATCGGCATTCAGGCAGGAAAAGCCAAATCCCCGTGCAAGCTCGGCAGCCTCGAAGAACTGCCGCGCGGTATGCTTCCGCCCGATATTTTCGAGCACGGTATCGGATGTGCTCTGCGGGTTCACGCTGATCCGCCGCACTCCGTGCCGCGCCACGGCGAAAAGCTTTTCGCGCGTTATCGTATCCGGTCTGCCCGCCTCGAAGGTGAATTCGGTTTCCGCCGTGATGCCGATACTGCCCGCGATGCAGTCGAGCAGCATATCCGTCTGCTCCGGTTCGAGTATCGAAGGCGTTCCGCCGCCGATATAAACGGCGCGGACACGCATCCCCAGCTCCTTTATAAGCTCGCCAGTGCGGCGGATATCCTGCATGAGCCGCACGAGATAATCCGGTATCAGCCGGAACAGCCTTTCGTTGCTGTATGAGACAAAGGAGCAATAATCGCACCTTGTCGGGCAAAACGGTATGGAAACGTAAACGGCGCAATCCTTTTCGCCCACATCGGCAAGCATCGCTTCCTCCGTCACCGCCGTTTCGACGGCAAGCGAAGCCTTTTCGGCGGAAACAAGATAATCGCCGGTAAAGAGCTTTGTGACCGTTTCGGCGCTTTCGCCGCGGTCGAGATAATACTTGGCGCGCTTTACGGGGCGCAGACCTGTCAGATACCCCCACGGGAGCGAAAATCCGAAAAGCCTTTTCCCGGCAAGCAGAAACGCCCTGCCCAGCGCCCGTGTGGCGTAAAATTCGTCGTTCATGCCGCCCACCGCCGGCGCCGAGCGCAGGTCGGTATATTCCGCCGATGCCTCCGCACTTCCGGCGCAAAGCCGAACGCAGGCATAAAATCCGCTTCCCTCCGGCTTCAAAAGGAAATAAGCGCGGTTTACTCCTTCATCCCCGGCACCGAATTTTTCGCCGGGAAAATAAAGCAGGCAGAGTGTCTGGAAGTAATAATCGTTAAGAAATTCGGTTTGGTTATCTATAAACAGCTTCATTTTCCGCGTGATTCCCGTGTGTCTATTATTACGTTTATCGGCCCGTCGTTATGCACGCATATCTCCATATGCGCGCCGAAAACGCCGTGAACGGTGGGAAGTGATTCCGAAATACGGCTTATTACCAGCTCGTAAAGCCGCTTTCCCTCGTCATACCCCGCCGCGTGCGTGCAATCCGGGCGGTACCCGCGTGAGGTACGCCCCGCAAGCACAAAATTGGATATGACCATAACGCTGCCGCCGGCATCCGTGCAATCCTTTGCAAGCCTGCCGCTTTCATCGCAGAACACACGCAGCCGCGCTATCTTTTTTGCAAGCCTTTCGGCATCCTCTTCGGTATCGTCGTCAAACACGCCGACATACGCCACAAGCCCCGCTCCGATCGCGGCAACGGTCTTGCCCTCCACGACACAGCTTGCCCCGTGAACTCTTTGTACAACAGCTCTCATACGCCGCCTCTTATAACATCGCGGACACCCTTTATCTTATGCAGCCCGCTGATAATGTTTTTGAGATGCTCGATCCCGCTGCATCTTATTCCCAGCGTGATCAGTATCTCCCCTTCGTTTTCGCGCGTGGAGACCGAAACAACGGCGACCTTCATATCGTTCATGGCAAGCGTAACATCGGCGATGATATGCGGGGAATAATCCGCAAACACCGAAACGACCGCCTCGAAGGAACCGTATTCCTGCCTTGCGACCTTTTCCGACCACGAAGCGACTACCCACCTGTCCTTATCCTCCGGGCGGGAAAGCCCCGCCTGCGCGTTGGGGCAATCGTATTTGTGAATGGAAACGCCGTAACCGCGCGTGATATAGCCGATGATATTATCGCCGGGAAGCGGGTTGCAGCACCGCGCGAATTTCACGGTGCAGCCCTCCACGCTGTCCACGATAACGCTGCCCGCATTGGAGCGCGCGCTGGCATCATAGCGCTTTGCACCCGCGGCGGGGGCAGGCGCCGCCGGGGCGGCAAGCTCGGCTTGCGGGGCGACAACGCGCATGAATTCCTCGCGCAGCTTCACGGCTATTTTGGAAACCGAAAGCCCGCCGTAGCCGATATTGTTGTAAAGATCCTCCACATCCGGAATCGAAAGCCGTTCCGCGAGGTTCTTCATTGTCTCGTTCTTCTGGGCCTCGGTATAATGCCTGCCGTAACGCTTTATTTCGCGTTCGAGCTCGGTTTTGCCGACGACGATATTCTCCGCACGTCTTTCCTTTTTGAAATACTGCTTTATCTTGTTGCGCGCCTCTGCGGAGCGGACGATCTTCAGCCAGTCGCGGCTCGGTCCCTTGGAGGAGGCGCTCGTGAGAACCTCCACTATCTGGCCCGTTTCGAGTATCGTATCTATAGGAACGATATTGCCGTTCACCTTTGCGCCGACCATCTTGTTGCCGACAGCCGAATGTATCGCATAGGCAAAATCGATCGGCGTGCTGTTGTTCGGAAGGTTCACAACATCTCCGCGCGGCGTGAACACGAATATCTCGTCCTCGAAAAGGTCGATCTTCAACGGGCGGAAGAATTCGTCCGGATCGTCGGTATCCTTTTCGGTTTCGAGCAGCGTTCTTATCCATTGGAGCTTTGCATCTATGTCCGCCTTTGCCTGCTCGCCGGATTTATACTTCCAGTGCGCGGCAAGACCGTATTCGGCGACACGGTGCATTTCCCATGTTCTGATCTGCACTTCGAAGGGGATCCCCTCCCTGCCGATGACCGTCGTATGGAGCGAACGGTACATATTCGGCTTCGGCGTGGAGATGTAATCCTTGAACCTGCCGGGAATGGAGTTGAAGGATTCGTGTATGATCCCGAGCGCGGTATAGCAATCCAGCTCGGTATCCACAATGATCCTCACGGCATAGAAGTCGTATATCTCATCGAACTTCTTGCTCTGATTATACATCTTTTTATATATGCTGTATATCGTCTTTACGCGGCCGGAAAGCGTAAATTTCATATTATAGGCTTTCAGACTTTCCGCTACCTTTTCCGTCGCGTGTTCCAGAAAGTCCTTGTTTTCGCCGTAGCGCTTTTCGATATCCTCGCTTACTTCCTTGTATCCGATCGGGTCGAGATAATAAAGCGCAAGCGTTTCCAGCTCCTGCTTTATCTTCTGCATACCGAGCCGGTGTGCGAGCGGCGCATAAACGTGCATTGTTTCCAGCGCAATGGAACGCTGCTTTTCCGGCGTGCGGACACTGAGCGTGCGCATATTGTGCAGCCTGTCGGCAAGCTTCACGAATATCACGCGCAGATCCTTGCTCATTGCAAGGAACATCTTGCGCAGATTTTCTATGCTTTCGTCCTGCTTTGTTTCGAAGGGGATATGCACGAGCTTCGTAACGCCGTCGACTATTTCCGCCACATCCGCGCCGAATTCCTTGCGTATCTTTACAAGATCGATCTTGTCCGCGCAGTCCTCCACCGTATCGTGCAGCATTGCCGCGCAGATGGAATCGGTATCGAGCTGGAGCTCGAAGATGATCTCCGCAACGGAAAGCGGGTGGACAATGTAGCTTTCGCCCGAAATACGCTTCTGCCCGCTGTGGAGCTGTTCCGCATATTCGTAAGCTTTCAGTATTTTATCGTAATCGTAATTGCCGGAAGCCTTTATTTTTTCCAGCAAGACAGCAGCCTGTTCTAACATCTGACGGCATCCTTGGTTTCGTTGAAATTTTCATGTATCGAGCGCATTATCGGCGAATCGTCGATATTCGTCTTCCCCGGAGAAGGGATCATTCCGAGCGTTATTGCATTTTCGCCGTGTTTTTCAAGCGTTATCAGCCCGCGTTCGGCAAGCACCTCAAGTATAAGCCGGAGCTTGCAGAGCGATACCGCGACCCCGTATTCGCTTTTGAATATCCTTGCGGCGGCGGTAAGCGAGGTTTTCACCTTTTCGTGCGCGGCAAACCGGCGGGCGGCACGGAACGCCGCGCGGAATTCGGCAAGAGAGGGGATCTCGGCAATATCGCCGGAGAACCTCCGCCCGGAAACAAGCGCGGCATATTTTTCGCCGCATTCCCTTACGGAATCCGCCTCCGCACGCGAATAAGCCGCATCGCGGATAAATATCTGCGGCGTGCGCAGCCCCATATATTCGTTTATATCGGCGGTAAAGGCTATATCAAGCAGATCGCCCTCGCAAAACGGCATTTCCTCCGGTGTCATCCCGAACCAAACCGCGTTAACGCCTGCTTCGTTACCGCCGCGGAACACGCGCATACGGATATGCTTCCCCTGCGAAAGCGGGGTGATATCCTTTATAAACACATCGCGCAGGACAAGCACCGGCTGCGGATTGGAAAGCCCGAAGGGTTCGAGCCGCAGCATTTCGGTTATTCCCTTTTCCTCGGGGGCGCTTCCGGGCGCATCGGGCAGGCTGCCGGCGGCGACAACGGTAAAATACGCCGCGCCGGAAATGTGCGGCACTCCGCGGAATTCACCGCACAGAGGGGAATACACCGGCGTTTCGCCGATATGCCCGAGCAGCTCGCCCCGTGCGGCGATACCGCCCGCCGGGAAGCAAACCGAAAAGCCCGCGCCTTCCGGCACGCGTATGCAGGCGGCGGAGGCAAGCTCGGTTCTCTGTATATCTGTTTTTCCGCAGCGGGTTCGTTCCGGCGGGGTCACCCCGCCCGGGAAATCAAGGATCATTGCAAATGTCTCCGAAAAACGATATTTATACAAATCAAATTATACAATGAAGCCCCGCTTTTTTCAAGTGATAACGAAAAGAAAATATTGAAAACCCGCGCGGGATGCGCTATAATGAAAAAAACCGTCGTTTTCCGGCGGAAGGAGGGGGCAAATACATGAAGCTGGACAATTACGTTGATATAAAGGTCTTT
>USHI01000080.1 GCA_900554405.1 uncultured Eubacteriales bacterium
ACTCGCCGCCGTTCACGGCAAACGGGTTGGCGGGATCCGAAAAACCGTAATAAAAGCAAAGCCCGCCCGCGACCAGCGCGACAAGGTAGAGTATATCCGTGGAAAGCGTCATCACCGAATTGAAGGTGCCCATCGCCTTGTATGCCCTGCCGCGCGCGGCGATAAAGCGGGTGTTGGCTGCATTGAACTTTTCGATCTCGTGCCGTTCGCTCGTATACGCGCGTGAGACCCGCACGCCCGAAACCGCCGTTTCGACATTCGCGTTGACCTCCGCCACCTCGGCACGCATTTCGGAAAATGCCCTGCGCATACGCTTGCGCAGCTTCACCGCGATAAAGACGATGATAGGGATAAAAGCATATATTATCAGCGTGAGCCGCAGATTTATGCCCGCAAGCGCGATAAATGAGCCGATCAGCATCACGGCGGAGATAAATATATCCTCCGGGCCGTGGTGGGCAAGCTCCGAAACATCGAACAGATCGTTCATCAGGCGCGACATAATCTGACCTGTTTTGTTTTCGTCAAAAAAGGAAAAAGGCAGCTTCTGCAAATGGGTGAACATATCGCGGCGCATATCGCCCTGCATCCGCACGCCGACTATATGCCCCCAATAGGAAACGATATAGTTCAGCACCGCTTTGAAGGCATATATCAGCAGCAGCACGCCCGACCACACCGCCAGCAGGCGCAGGTTGCGGTTCGGAACATAATCGTTGATAATGCTTTTTGTTATAAGCGGATAAAACATATCGCACATCGCTATCAGAAACGAGCACAGCATATCGAAAAAGAAAAGCCTTTTATGCGGCTTGTAATAGCGTATAAATTCCCTTATCATGCAAGATCACCTCATTTTCGGCACCATGATTCGATTATATCCTCTGCACGGCAGAATGTCAACGCATTCTTTCACGCAATACCATACGTTCTTTTATGGTTATTTTGTCTTGACAAGCACCCGCGGCAAGTGTATAATATATGCAGATTACTGTATCCGCCCGGATCAAGGAGATATATCCATGGAAAAGACCAAAATCGCAAAACCCGAAAAAGATAAACTGGAGCTTCACGAGCTTCTCCAAAGGATCGCACTGATAGTCGGCTTTGTCGCGATCTTTGTTGCGATCATCGCGACAAACGCCCGCAACGAAGGCTGCTTTACCATACGTTACAGCAAGGATACCGGCAATCTTCTTTACACGCTCTTTGTATTTTCCGCAAAAAGCGAATCGATCAAGATCGCCTTCCTCACCCCGAAGCTCACCTCCGTGCTTGCCGCATCGCTTTCTGTTGCCTCGCTCGGGCTTACCGGCGCTTCCAACATAATCAACCGCAAGTTCAAAAAAACGGATTACATTGTCGGCGGTTTCGCGGTAATACTCTCGGCACTCACGATCATGGCTGCCTTCCTCGGCACCGTTGCCACCACCGCGGCATAAACCTTTCCGCGGCATAAACAAAAGGGCTTTTGAGAGGCGCACTTCCTTCCGGAGTGCGCCTCTGTTATATTCGCCCGACGGCGAGCATCGGATTTTGTCGCCAAAATCCGGTATACCCGTTTTCGGATCGTACAAAAAGAAGGCAGTACAGATTTTGCATTGCCTTCTCCCTTATGAAGCCTCCTCCCGAAGGAGCCCTTTTTTGTTTTTCAAAGGTAAAGCTTTATCGTATCCTCGATCCAGTAATCAAACCGCGTGCCCGCCGGGAACAGCGGTTCATATTGCCTGAACCGCTTATAAGCGGCGACACCGTCGGAAGGATCGTGCCAGATATCGGCAAAAACACAGTCGAACCCTCCCTGCGGCGCGGAATGCTCTGCATATTCAAACGCATCCGCACAGACTATATGCAGCTTTTCCGGGTGGGAAAAGCAGGGCAGAATCAGGCTTTCGAAAAGCGATATCACGTTTTTGTCGCGCTCGACAACGGTCACATCCGTGACTTCCGCCCTGCGCGAGGTCATAAAGGCATAATAACCGAGCCCCAGCCCGTAGGTGAGCACCCTTCCTCTCGCCGCGGCGATAGGGACTCTCTGCGTGATCGATTCGTTCGGAAGCATTGTCATCCATTCGCGGCCCTGCTCCAAAACAGCGATATAGCGGTAATCGGTATCGAAGTATCCGACCTGCGGGATAACACGCCCGTCGGGAAGCATTACCGGATCGCCGCAGGCAACAAGCGAATACGCCGGCAGAACACTGTGCACAAGCTCCCAAACGCCCTTTCGCCCGCCCGCGACCGCGCCGACCGCCGCCGCAAACGGGTCGGCGGAAAAATAGGCTTCATCCAGACGGTGGAGCATATGCGGTGCATAGCGTTCCCAAAGCAGCCGGTCGCTTTCGAAGGAGGTATCGAACCCGAGCGCCGCGCACAGCAGGAGCGAAAATGCCTCCTCCGTACACACGCCGTAAAGCCTTTCAAGCTCGGATATCATTGCACTGTCGATAAAATCCGGGCGTTCGTTCATATATGTCGCGAGGCGCGAAAAAATCAGGCTGTTTTCATCCCCTACGGTGCTCATGCCGATACCCTTCTTTCACGCCGCAGAACGGTGCGAAGCACGATATAGCTCACCGCCGTCGTAAGCACCCAGGATATCGGGTAGGAAATATAAAGCGATTCTATGCTTCTGTCCACCTGAAAGACGGTGTATATCCAGACTATTCTGAACACGCAGGCGCCGAGCAGGGATATGATCATCGATGTCGCCGACCGCCCGACCCCGCGCAGCATTCCGGAAAGCACCTCCATCATGCCGCAGGTGAAATACGGCACGCCGAGAAAGAGCAGCCGTGTCATGGCAATGCTCTGCACATCCGGCTCTGTCACGCCGTAAAGCGCAAGAAGCTGCCTTCCGAATACATAAACACCGCCGCCGAGCGCCACGCCGAAAACGGCGACGGAGGAAAGGCATATCCTGCGCACGCGGGCGATACGGTCGAACCGCCGCGCGCCGTAGTTCTGCCCGGTGAAGGCGAGCGAGGAATGATAAAACGAGTTGAGCGCGATATATATCAGCCCGTCAAGGTTGCTTGCCGCGGTATTTGCCGCCATGCAGGGCTTGCCGAAGCTGTTGATGGAGGATTGGATTATAACGTTCGAAAGCGCAAAAACGCAGCCCTGCAGACCCGCCGGCAGCCCGATCCGGATCATCTTCAAAAGCTCGGCTTTGCGGATATAAAGGTGTTTTATATCCAGCCGGGAATCGTCAACCAGCCCGGAAAGCAGCCGCAGTATCAGAAAAGCCGAAAGATATTGTGAAGCCACCGTCGCGATGGCAACGCCGAGAACATCCAGCTTGAACCCGACAACGAAAACAAGGTTAAGTATCACGTTCAGCGTGCCGGATGCAAGCAGAAAGAAGAAGGGGTGCTTCGTATCGCCGCGCGCATTGAATATCGCCGCGGCAAAGTTATACAGCACGAGCGCGGGCATACCGAGAAACACCGTACGCATATAAAGTGAAGCGCTGCCCAGAACCTCATCCGGAACGCCGGTGAGCGCCAGAAGCGGGCGCGCCGTGAAGTAACCGACCAGCGCAAGCAGCACGCCGATTATCGCTGCGGAGCTTATTGCCGTGTGGACGATATTTTTGCAGGTATCCCGCTTTCCCGCGCCGAGCGCGTGCGATATGGAAACGCCGGCACCGACGGAAAGTCCCATAAAAAGCCCGGTTATCAGGTTGGAAAGCGAACCGGTGCTGCCGACCGCGGCAAGTGAAGTTTCGCTGTCCGCGGCAAACCTGCCGACAACGACGGTGTCCGCGGCGTTATAAAGGAACTGCAATATACCCGTCGCCATAACGGGGAGCGTGTACAATATGATATTTTTGAAAAGCGGACAGGTGGTCATGTCCGTTTTTTTGCTTACCGTTGCCAATTTGCTTCCTCCCGTGCGCGGCTGCGCGCAAGACAATGATACCACATAAATCTCGCTTGTCAATTGTGACAAGCGACGAAATACATATCGACAATAAGCCGCGCTTTCCGGGAAATGCTCCAAAAGCGCGCGGCGGTTCAAAGCTCGCAGATGCCGCTTACCGGCGCGATGCGCAGACGAACGCCCTCGCTGCGGCAGTCGCCCTCCGGCAGCACGCCGAAGCCCCCGGAGCAAAGCGCCTTTTCCGCCGATTCATATGCGATCGCGGGGCGGTTGTTCTCCTCGCTCAGATGTGCAAGAATAAATGAACGCGTACCGTGTGCGGCAAGGTGCGGCAGCAGACGCGAGCATTCCGCATTGGACAAATGCCCGAGAGAGCCGAGTATACGGCGTTTGAGCGGGTACGGATAGGAGCCGTTTTCAAGCATGAATATATCGTGATTGGATTCTATCACGACCCTCGAACAGCCCGAAAGCCCGCGCAGAACGTTTTCGGAAAGATGCCCGATATCCGTAAAATACCCGATAAGCTCGCCGCAGGCAAGAATACGGAAGCCGACGCTTCCCAGCGCATCGTGCGGGGTGGCGACGGGGCAGACGGCAACCCCGCCCACCTTTACCACCCTGCCGGAGGCAAGCGGGAACAGCCGCGAAGGATCCGCTACCCTTTCCGCAAGGAACGGCAGGCACGCCGCCGGAGCAAACACGGGGATATCGGTCTTTTTTGTTATTGCCGCAAGCCCCTTGATATGGTCGGAATGCTCGTGAGTAATGAATATCGCGCTGAGCTCCGAAAGCGAGCTGCCCACGCAGGAAAGCGCCTGCCCGACAGAACGCGCCGAAACGCCCGCATCGATAAGTATCCGATCGTTTCCGCACCGCAGAAACGCCGAATTGCCTTTTGATGAAGAAAACAGTGTATAAAACTCGGCACCCAACTTTTTATCCTCTTATCCCGCCGCTGTATAAAGCCGAAGCGCCGTAGGGGCGTATCGTATATGCACGGCAGGAGCCGGCGCCGAACACGTTTTCCATCGCGGCTTTATATTCCGCACGGCGTTCGTCGGGGACATATGCCTGGATCGTTCCGGCAAAGCCGCCGCCGTGAACCCGGCAGACTATGCCCATGCGCTCCGTGAGCGCAAGCGCGAGCGAAATGCCCTGCTCGGCAGGGTTGGAATTTGTATATACGTTTTGGAGGAACCTGAACGACGAGCTTCCCGATTCCTTTACAAGCGCAAGATATGTATCGATGTCGCCGTTTTCGAGCGCCTCCTTCTGGAGGGAAACGCGGCGGTTTTCGGCAAAGAAGTGCAGCGCGCGAAGAATGGCTCTGTCGCCCACTATCGAACGCATATAGGAAACGCGTTCCGCAACATCCTCCTCGCGGCATTCACGCAGCGTGCTTTTGCCGAGAAGCGCGGCGACGGACTTCATATCCGCGGGGACAGCGGCATAATCCGCCGTGAGGTCGGCATGGTTGCCGCCGGTGTTCACGATGCAGAGGCTGTATCCGTTTGCACGGAGATCAAGCTCCAGCTTGCTTGTTTTGGGTTCGGCGCTGTTTTTGAAATCCATCCACAGGCAGCCGCCGGAGGCGCACGCCGCCTGATCCATCAGCCCGCAGGGCTTGCCGAAAAATTCGTTTTCGGCATATTTGCCGGCATGGGCAAGCTCCATTGCCGGAACGCTGCCGCCGTTGTACAGTTCGGAAAAGATTCTGCCGCACATTACCTCGAACGCCGCGGAGGAGGAAAGCCCGGAGCCGGTCATCACCTCGCTTGTCGTGCAGGCTGCAAAGCCGCCGACAGAAAGCCCGTTTTTGCGGAAATAATCGGCGACACCCGCAATAATCGCGCCGGAGCTGCCCTTGCGCACGGAGGAGGGATCCGCCGCGGCGATATCAACAATATCCTCGCGGTAGCCCTCGCTTTTCATTTTCACAACGGTGCCGGGTACTGCGGCGGCAACGGCGATTATATCTATATCCACGCCAGCGGCAAGCACCATGCCGTTATTGTGGTCGGTATGGTTGCCGGAAAGCTCCGTGCGCCCGGGAACGGAAAACAGTATCGCATCGTGTTCGCCGTAAAGCTCGCGGAATTCCGTCGCAAGCCGCACAAAGCGTTCCCTGCGCTCCGCCGGATCCCCGCAGGGATAAAGCTGCCCGAAAGTTATGTCGTATTCGCCCGCATTCAGGCATTTTATAAGCTCGCTTGTTTTCATCGGTTATCCTCTTTTTCGATTATTTTCTCTATCTCGCACACATAAACGGTGTGGTAATCGCCTTTATACAGCTTCATCACGCTTTTGTCAAGCAGCTTTTCCGGATCTATAACGCTTTTATAAACCGTTTTTCCGAAAAGCGTAAGGCTTGCCTCCGCATAATCGAGATACCCGTCCGACACGATCGGCGTGAGCCCGGAAAGCGCGAATTTATCGGTATCTCTGCCGCTTTTGCTGCCGAATATATCCAAAGCCGCGCGGTATTCCCTGCCGAAGAAGGCCATGCTGATTTTATCCGCCGATTCGGTGAATTCGTGGGTAAATCTCTGCGGCCGCACAAAGCAGGTAAACACGTTTTTGTTCCACAAAACGCCCATTCCGCCCCAGCTTGCCGTCATCGTATTGTGCTTTTTTTCATCTCCTGC
>USHI01000081.1 GCA_900554405.1 uncultured Eubacteriales bacterium
CCCAGCCGTTGTCGTCAACATTGCCGTCAACAGTGATGGTTTCCTTAATGGGGGTGGGGGTGTCGGTTCCGGGGATGATGATATTGAGCTTTTTGACGGTTATCTTCGAGCCGCCGGAGCACCAGAGCTGAAGCGCGGTGATATTGATGCTGTCCTTGCCGAACGGGATCTTGCCGATCCAGTTGGCTTCTGCGGTGTAATCGCAGTAGGAAAGCTCGCTGAATGCCTTTTTGAAATTGACAACGGTGCCCGCGGGGGCATCACCGCTGCTGTCAAGCGCGGCATCCACATAGTGGTGGAGGAATATCGCATCCGTGGAGTTCGGGTCCTCGCCGAGTATGCGGATAGAGCCGTTGCCCTTGCCGCCGCCGATTTCGGCTTCGACTTCGAGATATGCCTTCGTTACATCGACGGAAAGCTTTTCCTTGAAGGTCACATCGGCGTGCGGCCAGGAATTTGTCCCTTCCGCTACGATGCTGCCGTCCGTGTTCTGAACGCAGATGATGGTTCCGCCGTTTTCGCCGTCCACATCGATCGTGGTGATATCAACGCCGTCAAGAAGGTTGATAACGGTGTCTTCCGTGGGGGTCGGGGTGGGCGTGGGATCGCCGGCTTCCTTGGAAGCATCGGTGTAAACCTCGAGCTCATCAAGGAAGGCAAAAACGCCGCCGGCAATCTTCACGGAGAAGCGAACATAGCGTGCGGAAACGCCCTTTTCGGTGGTGAGGGAGACCCAGTAGGCATTATCCTTCTTTTCGAGCCCGGAAAGCGAGCCGATTTCGGTGAAGGCTGCATTGTCGGCGGATACCGCGACATTGATGTATTCGGGAACGCCGATGCCGTCTTTGGCCGGAGTGAGAACATGTGCCTTATAGGTGGCAATGCTTTCGGTCACTTCGCCGAGGTCGATGGTTATGGTGCCGATGCCGTCGGGGGCGTTGATAACGGATGCGTCAGCGGTCTTGTTGTAGTAAAGACCGAACCACTTGCCGGCTTCATAACTGCTTACATCAAGCGTGTTGCCGTCGGTAAGGTCGGTCGTGTACTGGCCGTAGCCTTTACCGCTGCCCGATACCGTGTAGCTCTTGCCCTTGGATACGAGTACTTCGTCCGCAGAGGCGGAAAACACGAGTACGGCAGGTATCACAAGCAGAGCCGTGAGGAGAACTGCGAGAAATCTCTTCATGTTTATTTTGCTCCTTTTTTTATATTTTCGGCAGGCACATACCCGCCTTTATAATTCATATTATAACCTGTACGCGTGAATATGTCAACGACACTTTAACATTATTTTTTGCTTTTGCCATAAAGCCGGCAATTCTCGCGCTCGGTTTCCAGTATAAGCATCAGCGCCTTGGCGGTGAAGAAGATAAACAGCGCCGAAAATACAAAGCGCATAACGGCGGGATACTGCAAAAAGTAGGGGTTGGAATACCCGATGCCCCATAAAAGCATCGCAAGCCCGAAGCATATCCTTGCGGAAAAAAGCGGGGCAAGCCTGTCGAAAAGCATCTGTGCAAGCTCGTTCGTATCCCGCAGAAATGCATCCGCCGCGTAAAGCGCCGCGGCAACGGCGATTATTGCGATAACGGATGCGGCAGCCGCCCTTGATAGGGGTATTTCGTTTATGACGACGGCATCCCCCGGCAGCCTCAGCCGGCGGTAGAATTCCGCAAGGGCAATGACTGCCCACGCCGCGGGAGCGCGCTTTGCCGTGCTGCGGAAGCCGAACCCCGCGTGCGAGGCGGCAAGGCTTATCGGCAAAAGCAGCAGAAAAAATGCCGAAAGCGGAAGAAACCGCACGTTATCAAAGGAAATATCCGCGCAGAACACAAGCGCAAAGCACAGCGAATAAACCATGCGTGCAAGCACCGCGGGACGGTATTTTTCCGGAACGGCTGCAAATTCCGCACGGTAACGCACGGGGATGATGTCCGCCGTATCGCGGCAAAATGTGTTGACCGTGCGGACAACGGAGCAATACCATACGATGCCCGTCACCAGCGATACCAGCACCGCAATGGCGATTATCATCGGTTTTGCGGAAATAATGTCGAGCAGCAGGTCGACGGTGTCCGGGTCTGTCTCGGCATTTGCGACCTGAAGATCCGCCACCGCGAGAAGCTCCGGAAGAAATGTCATCACAAGCCGCACCGAAAGGAACAGCTTTGTCGTGAAGGCGGTGTTGTCCGAACGGGCGATATATCCCATGCAGCCCTCGCGCAGCGCGAAATATTCGGCACCGGAAAACAGGCTGCGGACAATGAGAATATACAAAAACGCCTCCGCGACCGAAAACACCGTCACTGCCAGCAGGGAATTGGAGGATATCGACGAGCCGACGACCGATCTTGTCAGTGCCAGCCTTGCGCATTCGACGGCAAACAGAATGCCGAAGTATTTCCGAGCGCGTTCGACTTCGCCGTCGAAAAAGGCAAGCCGTGTCAGGGCAAAGAATATCAGCGCCGCGCCGACGGCATCCGGAAGTATATCGACAATCCCGACCACCGGGTTGGCGAAAAAGAACGCGCCCGCAAGCATCAGTATGCGGTAGGGAACGCCCTTATTTCTTCTTTTTCCTTGCAAGCCTTTCCGCCTCCTCCTTTTGCTCCTTCATGCGCTTTTCGCGTTCGCGCGCCTTTTCGAGCGCGATATAGTGTTTGTCCTCCTCGTACTGCCGCTCGCTGGTGATAAGTATAAAGCAGGTGTGCAGGAACAGGATGTTAATGATTATTGTCGCATATTGAAGCAGATATTCGATCGGAACGAGCGAAAACCCGAAAACCCCGCTCCCCGCGACCATGTCGATAAGCTTGGCAAAGCAGGCGAAAAGTATGAACGCCGCAGTGAAGTACAGCCGGTTGCCCGCCTTGCGTTCCAGCTTTTTTTCGCCGCATTCGGCTGCGATTTCCTTCACGGCGGAAAGCCAGAAAAAGGACATTGCGAGCCATGCCGCCATATAAAGGAAGAAGGTCACGGTGTTGAGCGCCGGTGTTTCCGCGGGGTTTATAAGCCCCGTGGCGTACAGCAGCTGCACGACCCCGCGCGGCAGCAGCACAAGCGAGGAAACGGCGGCGTAAAGAAAGGCGCGGTTCAGCCTCGAGGCGAGGAAAAATCCGTATGCGAGCAGAGGTGCGGCAAGTACCGCGCCCCCGACTTCGTTCAGTATCAGGCAGGCGTATCCCAAAAGGGCGATTCCGAAACCCATTTATATCTCTCCGTTACTGCTTTGAAGCGTTGGCACCGCCGACGCTTCCGCAGCATTTCTTGTATTTCTTGCCGCTCCCGCAGGGGCAGGGGTCGTTGGGTCCGACCTTCGCTTCGCGCTTGACGGGGGTGGGCTTTACCTTTTCCTTGCCGGTTTTCAGCGCCGCGGCGCCGCTCAGAACCTGCTTGCGCTCGATCCCGCGGCTTACGGGGCGTACGGTTAGTATCATCCTTGCGGTGCCCTCGCGGATGCCGTCGATCATTTCATCGAACATTGCGCTGCCCTGGATTTTGTATTCGACAACGGGGTTGCGCTGCGCATAGGCGTTCAGCCCGATGCTGTCGGCAAGATCGTCCATCGCATCGATATGATCAACCCAGCGTGTATCCACGTTGCGCAGAAGTATGCTGCGCTCCACCTCGCGGAACACCGGCGGTGTGAATTCCTCCTCGCGCTCGGCATAAGCCTTTTCGGCGCGTTCCTTCAGCAATCCGGATATATCCTCCCGCGTGAGCGAGCCGAGCTCGTTCTGTGTGTATCTGAAATCGTTTTCGCCGCACAATACGCCGCCGAACACGGCGCGCAGCTCGGCAAAGCCCCATTCGTCCGGGACATCGCTTTGCGTGAATTTCGCGACGTTTTCGTCGATATAGCCGTCTATCATGCCGCGTATCTTTCCGGAAATATCGGCGCCGTCCAGAACCGCGCGGCGTTCTTTATAAATAAGCTCGCGCTGCATATTCATGACATTGTCGTATTCCAGCACGTTTTTGCGGCGCTCGAAGTTCATGCCCTCGATACGCTTCTGCGCGCTTTCGATGGTGTTGGAAAGTATTTTTGCATCTATCGGTTGATCCTCCGGCATTTTGAGTGCTTCCACGATGCTTATCATCCTGTCTGCACCGAACAGCCGCATAAGATCATCCTGCATGGAAAGGAAGAATCGGCTTTCGCCCGGGTCGCCCTGCCTGCCCGCGCGCCCGCGGAGCTGGTTGTCTATACGCCGGCTTTCGTGCCGTTCGGTGCCGAGTATGAACAGACCGCCCGCCGCGCGTACCTTTTCGGCTTCCGCATCCGTCATGCGTGAAAATTCGGCTTTCAGTTCGGCAAAATGCTTCCGCGCGGCAATAATTTCGGGATCGTCGGTTTCGCCGAAGTTCGTCGCCTCGTAAAGCATATAATCATCCAGGCCCTCCCTGCGCAGGGTATCCTTTGCAAGGAATTCGGCGTTGCCGCCCAGCATTATATCCGTACCTCTGCCCGCCATGTTGGTGGAGATCGTCACGGCGCCGAGCTTGCCCGCCTGCGCGACTATTTCGGCTTCTTTTTCGTGGTATTTGGCGTTCAGCACATTGTGCTTTATTCCGCGTGCTTTGAGTATTTTGGAAAGCTGTTCGCTCTTTTCCACCGAAACGGTGCCCACGAGCACCGGCTGGCCCTTTTCGCGGCAGGCTTCGATCTGCCGCACGATAGCTTCGAACTTGCCCGCGGCGGTCTTGTAAACGACATCGTTGTTGTCCTTGCGGATCATCGGGCGGTTTGTGGGTATTTCCACGACATCGAGCCCGTATATCTCGCGGAACTCGTTTTCCTCCGTCATCGCCGTGCCGGTCATGCCGGAAAGCTTTGCATACATACGGAAGTAGTTCTGGAAGGTGATGGTCGCCTGGGTGCGGTTTTCCTTCTGTATCTCCACGCCCTCCTTTGCCTCGATCGCCTGATGCAGCCCGTTGGAGAAACGGCGGTTCGGCATAACTCTGCCGGTAAAGCCGTCGATTATCATGACCTTTCCGTCCGCCACAAGGGAATCGGGATCCCGCTGCATGACCCCGCGCGCGCGGATGGCGTTGTTCAGGTAATGCATAAGCTCGTTGTTTTCGGCATCGCCTATGTTTTCGATCCCGAAATGCTTTTCCGCCTTGGCAATGCCGTTTGCGGTGAACATACAGCTTTTTGCCTTTTCGTCGACAATGTAATCTTCTTCTATAGCCTCGTCGCTCTGCTTGGAATCAAATTCCTTTATTCTGCGGCATTTGAGCCTGCGGACAAAATCATCCGCCCTCGCATACATATCGCTGGATTCGTCGCCCGCGCCGGAAATAATGAGCGGAGTGCGCGCTTCGTCGATAAGTATGGAGTCCACCTCGTCCACAATGGCAAAGTTGTGCCCGCGCTGAACGACGCGCTCTTTATAAACGACCATGTTGTCGCGCAGGTAATCGAACCCGAGCTCGTTGTTGGTGCCGTAGGTGATATCGGCGTTGTATGCCTCCTGACGCTCCTTTGTGTTCATGCCTTGGAGTATCAACCCGACGGAAAGCCCCAGAAAACGGTATACGTTGCCCATCCATTCGCTGTCGCGCTTGGCAAGATAATCGTTCACGGTGACAACGTGAACACCCTTCCCGGTGAGCGCGTTGAGGTATGCGGGCAGCGTGGCGACAAGCGTTTTTCCTTCGCCGGTACGCATTTCGGCAATTCGCCCCTGGTGTATGACTATCCCGCCGATAAGCTGGACATGGAAGTGCCGCTTGCCGAGCACCCGCGTGGAGGCTTCGCGCACGACGGCGAACGCATCCGGCAGTATGTCATCGAGCGTTTCGCCGGCGGCAAGCCGCTTTTTGAGTATGTCTGTCTGCGCTTTCAGCGCGGCATCGTCCATTTCCGAATATTTGGGGGCAAGAGCTTCTATCTTCTGAGCCAACGGCTCGATCTTTCTGATCTGCTTTTCACTGTAGGTTCCGAATAATCCCGATAAAAATCCCATGGCTTTCTCTCCTGACTTTGTTGTGGGTGTACAATAACACAAGCTAATAATACCACAGCGGCGGGAAAATGTATATAGTATTTCCGAAAAATAATTGCATTGCCGCGCAAAAAGAGGTATAATGACCCGAATAAACGTCTGCAATGTCATTTTTACGGGGTATTGAATGGATACTATAGCGGCAATAGGCACACCGCACGGGAAAGGCGGGGTCGCCATGGTAAGAATAAGCGGCGATAATGCGTTCGCCGTTGCGGAGCGGGTCTTTGCACCCTCCTCGCCCGGCAGGTTCGCCGAAAAGGAGCAGCGGCGTGCGTATTACGGCTCGTTCTTCGATGAGGTCGGCGTTTTCGACGACGGACTCTGCCTGATATTCCGCGCACCGCATTCCTTCACGGGGGAAAATGTCGCGGAGCTTTACTGCCACGGCGGTATACTCGTCACACAGAAGCTGCTGGAAGCGGCGCTCAAATCCGGCGCGCGGCTTTCCCGCCCCCGGGGAGTTACCCGCCGCGGATCCTTTCG
>USHI01000082.1 GCA_900554405.1 uncultured Eubacteriales bacterium
GGCTGTTGCCGGTGCGATGCTTATCGCCGCCAACGCCGTGTTTATCCTTATCAGGAAGAGGATAAGCAGCCTTTCGCCCACGGCCGAAAGCACGGCGGCACGGATGAACGACCGCAGAATGGCGCGGTACGCCGCCGCCTTTTCCTCGCTTTCCCGGGTGTTTTACACCGTTTCCGCCGAAGCGCGCGCCGAAACGGTGACCGAGCTTAACGCCCGCGCCGTTTCCGCTGTCCGCACGGTGTGCGACCGCTGCCCGAAGTGCATGGGCTGCACCGTGGACCGCGCCGCGATATCCAATTTCTTTACAAGCGAATTCCGGCGTGCCGGCGCGGTGACCTATTCCTCGATCCCCACTCATATCTCCGCCGAATGTGCAAGCGTCTGCGCGATGGCGCGCCTGCTTAACAGGAGCACGGACGATAAAGCCGCCAAAAGCGAAAACGGGCTCGCGAGGATGGCGGATGAATATTCCGCCGTTTCCGGGCTGCTGTGTTCCGCGGCGGGCGCGCAGGAGGACCGGGGCAGAAACGACCGCGCGCTTGCAAAGCGGTTGAAGGAGGCGTTTATTGCCGCCGGCGTGAAGTGCGACGGTGTACGCGCCGTCGGCAGGTCCCTGCCATCAATCTGAGCTCGATGACCCATAGCCGTTTGAGACAACGCGTTGCCGAGATCGGTGTACGGCGTTCGTTCGGCAGGCGTGACAAAAAGCCCCGCGGAGCTTTCGCGCCTGGTCGGTTCGCTTGTCGGGACTTCCGTTTCGCCGCCGGAGATAGTTATCAACGACGGTTACGAGCTGATGCGCTTTGCCACCGTACCGCGGCTGCGGGCGGAAACGGCAAAGCTTTCCGAGGCAAAGCACGGCGAGACCGTCTCCGGCGATACGGTGAGCGTTTTCGAAAATGACGACGGCTATTTTTACTGCCTTGTTTCGGACGGCATGGGCAGCGGCAGGGATGCCATGCTCACAAGCCGGCTTTCCGCGATAGTGCTGGAAAAGCTGCTTTCCGTCGGGGCGGATAAGGAAGCCGCCCTGCGGCTGCTGAACAAGGCGCTGTGCGAAAAGAACGGCGAGGTATTCGCTACGGTCGACCTGCTGGAGATCGACCGCGTTCTCGGCAGGGCATCCGTTATAAAGGCGGGCGCGGCGCCCACACTGCTGCTGCGCGGCGGGAAGTGCACGCTCATATCCTCCGAAACGCCGCCCGCGGGGATAATGCGGGATGTTATCGCCGAAAAGAACAGCTTTTCCGTTCTGCACGGGGATGTCATAATAATGCTTTCGGACGGAGTGCTTCAGACCGAAAGCGGCAATGAGCTGATTCCGCGTGAAGGGCTTCCGCCGATGCCCTCCGCACGCGCGCTTGCCTCATATATCCTCGAACGTGCCCGCACCCTGAACGAATGCGCGGACGATATGTCCGTCTGTGTGGTGAGAATCATATAAAGTCGGGAATTAGAAGTTAGAAGTCAGGAGTCGGAAGCAGGATGACACGGAGGGGGCGGCACCCCCTCCGTGCGGGCAGACTGCGAAAAAATTGCGGTTTTCGAAAAAAAAGGTATTGCATTCCGCAAAAACGTGTGGTATAATAGCCGGGCGACGAGATGTGGGTGTAGCTCAGTTGGTCAGAGCACTTGCTTGACATGCAAGGGGTCGTTGGTTCAAGTCCATTCATCCACACCATTAAAACCACTTGCGAAAGCAGGTGGTTTTTCCGTTATATACACTCTGCACGCGGTTCGGATTCCATGCTTCGGGGCGTTTGTGCGCCCCCGAAAAGGCGGTGTAAAGGCTTTGATACCCGAAATTTCACAATATATCGACCTGCCCGTCGGGCGTGCGGCTGCGGCGGTGGACGGGCTTGCCTGCCCCGCGCTTCTGCTCGACCTCGGCGGCAAAGTTCTGTTTGCAAACAGCAAGGCACTCGTGCTGTTCGGCGATATCGCGGTCGGTTCGCTTTTCGGGCGTTTTGCTTACGGCAGTTCGCTTTCGGCGGTCGCGGAACGCGGAATGACGGTCGAACGGGTCTGCCTTCCGGGCGGGTGCACGGCGTTTGCCGCGGCGGTGCGCTGCGAAGGCGGCTTTATCCTTGCTTTTCACGGCGAAACCGGCGAAGCCGCCGCAAGCCTGTTTTCCGGAACGCTTCCGGGTTCGGGTTATGATACGATATTTCCTTCTCCCGGCGATACGGCGGCGCTGCTGCGCAACGAACGCTGCGCTTCGGTGCTGCGGCTGCTCGGAATGCCGTGCGGTTTCGATGAACGTGCCTGCTTCAATGCTTCGCCGCTTTTGCGCGAGGTCGGAGCGGCTTATAAACGCACTGCCGGGTTTGCCCTGCGTGCCGAATGCCCGGAAAGCTTCCCGGCATGGGGCAGCGAACGCGATCTTATCCTTGCGGCGACCGAGCTTGTTTCCGCCGTTTCGATGTGCGGTGGGGCGGTCGGCACCGCTGTTTACTGCGAAGGAAGCGCGCTTTGCTTTTCCGCCGGCTGCGTTTCGGAGATCGCGCCCGCGGCTGCGGAATCGCTTTCGAGGCTTCTGCCGCCGAAAAAGGGGCTTTTCGCCGCGGAATACGATGTTACACTGGCATTTTACCTTGTGCGGCTCGCGGCGGATGCGAATCTGTGGGAGCTTTCGGCACATTTCGACGGCAGGGTGTTTTCGGCGGAAATAACGCTTGCACGTTCCGCACGGGCGCTGCCGCTCATCGCCCGCGAGCCGGATATACGCGGTCTGGAATCCGCGGTGGAAAGACGTGTCGGCATTCTGCCGGCGAAAGGAGAAAAATAATGGATATAAATGCAAGGATCGCTTCGGAGCTGGGCATTTCCCGTTCGCGCTGCGATGCCGCAATCGGGCTGATAGACGAGGGGAACACCATCCCCTTTATCGCACGGTACCGCAAGGAGGCGACGGGCTCGCTCACCGATGAGCAGCTCCGAACGCTTTACGAAAGGCTCACCGCCTACCGCGCGCTGGACGAACGCCGCGCGGATATTCTGCGCCTGATCGAGGCGCAGGGCAAGCTCACCCCGGAAATAACCGATTCCGCCGAAAGGGCGCAGACGCTCGCGGAGCTGGAGGACATATACCGTCCCTACCGCCCGAAGCGCAGAACGCGTGCCTCCGTTGCCGCGGAGGCGGGGCTTACGCCGCTTGCGGAAATACTTCTTGCGCAAAACGGTGCGACCGTGCCGGAATCGGCGGCTGAAGCCTTTATAAACTCCGAAAAGGGGATCGAGACCGCACAAAAGGCGCTTGCCGGCGCGATGGATATCATCGCGGAGCGGATCAGCGACGATGCCGCCGTGCGCAAATGGGTGCGCGAACCGACCTACCGCACCGGCAGGCTTGTAACAAAGGCAAAAAAGGAGGAGGACAGCGTTTACCGGCTTTATTACGATTATTCCGAGCCGTTATCGCGCATACCCTCCCACCGCGCGCTTGCCGTGAACCGCGGCGAAAAGGAAGGGTTCCTTTCCGTCGGGGTGGAGGCGGACAAGGAGCGCATAACCGAATGGATTACCGCGCGTTTTGTGAAAAAGCAGCCCGCGGAATGCGGCAAATACGTTGCCGCCGCAGCGGCGGATGCCTATGAAAGGCTTATAGCGCCCTCCGTCAAAACCGAAATGCGCAACACCGTCACCGCCGCCGCGCAGGAACAGGCGATATCCGTGTTCGGCGAAAACCTGCGCAATCTGCTCATGCTTCCGCCGGTGCGCGGGAAGGTTGTCATGGGGTTCGACCCGGCATACCGCACCGGGTGCAAGATCGCCGTTGTGAATGATGTCGGCGATGTTCTGGATACCGCCGTCGTTTACCCCACCCCGCCGCAGAACCGGCGTGAGGAAGCGAAGAAAACCTTAAAGGCGCTTATCGCGCGGCACGGCGTGGATATAATCTCAATCGGCAACGGCACCGCCTCCAAGGAAAGCGAAATATTCGTCTGCGAGCTGATAAAGGAGCTCGACCGCCCCGTGAGCTATATCATGACGAGCGAGGCGGGCGCCTCGGTATATTCCGCCTCCAAGCTGGCAAGCGAGGAATTCCCGCAATACGATGTTTCGCTGCGCAGCGCCGTTTCCATCGCGCGGCGGCTTCAGGATCCGCTTGCGGAGCTCGTGAAGATCGATCCGAAGGCGATAGGTGTGGGGCAGTACCAGCACGATATGGAACCGAAGGCGCTCGACACCGCGCTTTCCGGCGTGGTGGAGGGCTGCGTTTCCCGCGTGGGCGCCGATCTTAATACGGCATCGGTCTCGCTGCTTTCACATATCGCGGGGATAAACCTTACGCTGGCAAAGAACATATACGAATACCGCACGACGGTCGCGCGGTTCAAAACAAGGGCAGAGCTGAAAAAGGTCAAGGGCGTGGGCGAAAAGGCGTTCAAGCAGTGCGCGGGCTTTCTGCGCGTGCCGGAAAGCCGGCTCGTGCTGGATAATACCGGCGTTCACCCGGAAAGCTACGAGGCTGCGACGGCGCTGCTCGGTATGCTCGGGTATGCCGAATCGGACGTGCGTGCGCGCAGGTTCGGCGATATCCGCGAAAAGCTTTCGCATTACGGCGAGGAAAAGGCCGCGCGTGAGCTTGGGATCGGCATTCCGACGCTTTCGGATATAGTGACCGAGCTCGAAAAGCCGGGCAGAGACCCGCGTGACGAGCTCCCTCCCCAGATACTCCGTACCGATGCGATGGATATCTCGTCGCTCAAGGCGGGCATGGAATTCACGGGGACAGTGCGCAATGTCGCCGATTTCGGTGCTTTTGTCGATATCGGCGTGCATCAGGACGGGCTGGTACATATCAGCCGCCTTTCGGACAAATTCGTAAAACGCGCAAGCGATGTGTGCAAGGTCGGCGATATAATAAAAGTGCGTGTGATCGATGTCGACGTTGCAAAAAAACGCATATCACTCGAAAAAATACTCTGAATTTGCAATTTTGCTATTGCAATCCTTCAAAACCGGTAGTATAATCCAAGGTACAGTCACTACAAGGAGAATATCATATGAGAATAGAAAATCCGTATCTCAGCAAGCTTTACGAAACCGTTTCGGCCCGCAACGCCGGCGAAAAGGAATTTTTGCAGGCGGTGGGCGAGGTTCTGGAATCGCTTTCCCCGGTTATCGACAGGCGCCCCGATCTTGTAAAGGCGGGCGTTATGGATCGTCTTGTGGAACCGGAACGCTTTGTGCAGTTCCGCGTGCCGTGGGTGGATGATGCCGGTAACGTCGTCGTGAACCGCGGCTACCGTGTTCAGTTCAACAGCGCCATCGGCCCGTATAAGGGCGGTCTGCGCTTCCATCCGAGCGTCTGCTCCTCCGTTATCAAATTCCTGGGCTTCGAGCAGGTGTTCAAAAATTCGCTCACCGGGCTTCCCATGGGCGGCGGCAAGGGCGGCAGCGATTTCGACCCCAAGGGCAAATCGGACGGGGAGATCATGCGGTTCTGCCAGAGCTTCATGACGGAGCTTTACCGCCATATCGGCGCGGACGTGGATGTCCCCGCGGGGGATATCGGTGTCGGCGGGCGCGAAATCGGCTACCTTTTCGGGCAGTATAAGCGTATCACCGGCGAATTCACCGGCGTGCTCACCGGCAAGGGCATTCCTTACGGCGGCTCGCTTGCAAGAACGCAGGCGACCGGCTACGGGCTTTGCTACTTCACGGATAATATGCTCAAAAAGAAGGGCGACGGCTTCGAGGGCAAGCGTGTCGTTATCAGCGGCAGCGGCAATGTCGCCATTTACGCCTGCGAAAAGGCACAGTCCATGGGTGCAAAGGTTGTTGCGATGAGCGATTCCAACGGCTTTGTCGTGGATGAAGAAGGTATAAAGCTGGATGTCGTAAAGCAGATCAAGGAAGTCGAACGCGGCAGGATCCGCGAATACGCCGCAAGGGTGCCCGGCGCGGTATATACCGAGGGCAGGGGCATCTGGAACGTGAAGTGCGATATCGCGCTTCCCTGCGCGACACAGAACGAGCTTTGCGGCGAGGATGCAAAGGCACTTATCGCAAACGGCGTTAAATATGTCGCGGAGGGCGCGAATATGCCTTCCACGCCGGAGGCTGTCGAGGCATTCCTTGCCGCCGGCATTTACTTCGGACCGGCAAAGGCGGCAAACGCGGGCGGCGTTGCCACCAGCGGCCTTGAAATGAGCCAGAATTCCATCCGCCTGAGCTGGACGTTCGACGAGGTGGACGGCAAGCTCTGCGGTATCATGAAGAACATCTTCAAGAACATTGATACAGCTGCTACAAAGTACGGTATGGAAAACAACTTCGTTGCCGGTGCTAATATTGCCGGTTTCGAAAAGGTTGCAGAAGCTATGATTGCACAGGGCATCTGCTAATATTAATTAAATGTATTAAATTAATATAATTTAATACATTTGTTTCACCGAACAAT
>USHI01000083.1 GCA_900554405.1 uncultured Eubacteriales bacterium
CTGTTGGAAGGTTACATTCTTTAGATGCAGACGTTTTGCCTTTTCCTGTGCCTGCGGATACCATTCTGGTTTACTAATTCGAGAAAGGAACCGAAAGAATCAGCGGGGGATCCCCCGTTGGTTCTTCTTTAAGTACAAATGACGAAAGAAGAGCTCCTGCAGCGTTTCACACAAAAATTCGGCCCCCAGGAAGGCGAGACCATGGCCCGTGCCCTGGCCTTTGCGGAGCATGTCCATGCCGGGCAGAAGCGGGAGAGCGGGGAGCCCTATATCATCCATCCCGTAGCGGTAGCCGGGTACCTGCTGGACATGGGGATGGACGAAGCGACTATCATTGCCGGTCTGCTCCATGACACGGTAGAGGACGGGGATAACGTATCTCTGACGGATATCGAAAAGCAGTTCGGCGTGCGCCGCTCGACAATGACGGCGATATTGCAGTCGATGGAGAAAAACGGGCTGATCCGCCGCGAAAGGGTCGGTTCGGACGGGCGTTTGAAGCGGCTTGCGCTCACCGAAAAGGCGCTTGCGATCCACGAGGAGCACGAACGCCGGGTGTGCGAATTTGAGCTTGCACTGCGCGAAGGCATACCGGAACGGGAGATCGCCGCGTTTTTCGCCACGGCACAAAGGCTGTGCGCGAACGCCGAAGCGATCGGAAGGCAAAGAAACGGAGAAGAAACACAGGAATGAAACGTTGGACATCTTATGCAAAGCCCTATCTTCCGTATTTTATCATAGGGCCCATATGTATGATAATCGAGGTTGTCGGAGAAGTTCTCATGCCCAAAATGCTGGGCGCGCTTATTGACTATCTCACTTATGCGACAGCCGAAGGCGAAGAGCTTTCGCCCTTTATAGCAAGGCTTGTCGGCATTTTCGGCGAAAACACCGCGTTTGTCGTCGCCATGACCGCCGGCATGGTGCTCACCGCGCTGCTGATGATGATCGGCGGCGTGGGCGGCGCTTATTTCGGCGCAAAGGCGGCGGTGAACTATGCAGCCGACCTCAGATCGGACATATTCAAAAAGGTACAGGAATTTTCCTTTTCCAATATCGACCGGTTCAGCACCGGCTCGCTTGTCACAAGGCTCACGAACGATGTGACGCAGATCCAGAATTTCGTGAATATGCTGCTGCGCATGGCGCTGCGCGCGCCGGGTATGTTTATCGGCGCGCTGATAATGGCATTTGCCACGAACCGGGAGCTTTCGGTGGTATTTCTCGTCTCGCTCCCGCTGCTTATCATTGCGCTTTATGCGATAATCCGCCGCGGCTTCCCGCGGTTCTCCGCAATGCAGTCGAAGATCGACACGCTCAATTCGGACATACAGGAAAACATCACGAACGTGCGCGTCGTGAAAAGCTTTGTCCGGCAGGAGCACGAAAAGCAAAAGTTTGCCGCGGCGAACGGCGAGCTTAAAAAGAGCGGGCTTTCCGCGATGCTCGTCATGATACTCATGTCGCCCGTCATGTCCTTCTTTATGTACGCAACGACGCTTGCCGTGCTCTGGTTCGGCGGCAACAAGGTCATCGGCGGCACGCTTACCCCCGGCGAGCTCACTACATTCATAACCTATGCGACACAGATACTCATGTCGCTCATGATGGTGTCCTTCCTCTTTGTCATGCTCTCCCGTGCGATGGCATCCGGAAGGCGTATTTCCGAGGTGTTGGACGAAAAGGTCGATATCACCGACCCGGCGCCCGATGCCCGCGGGAAGACCCCTGTCACAAAGGGCAGCGTGGAATTCCGCAACGTTTCCTTCCGCTATTACAAGGGCAGCGACGAAAAGGTTCTGGATAACATAAGCCTTTCCATACCCGCGGGCAAAACGGTGGGAATAATCGGCAGCACCGGCTGCGGCAAAACGACACTTGTCAGCCTGATCCCGCGGCTGTACGATACCGATTCCGGCGAGGTGCTGGTGGACGGCAGAAACGTGCGCGATTATTCGCTTTACGACCTGCGCGAGGGCGTGGGCATGGTATTGCAGCAGAACGTGCTCTTTTCCGGCACCGTTGCGGAAAACCTGCGCTGGGGCAACGAAGCAGCAACGGATGAGGAGCTGCGCTCCGCCGCCGGCGCGGCTCAGGCGGATTCCTTCGTTTCGGCGTTTTCGGATGGCTATGACCACCTTATAGACCGCGGCGGCGCGAACGTTTCCGGCGGTCAGAAGCAGCGGCTCTGTATCGCACGCGCGCTGTTGAAGCGCCCGAGGATACTCATTCTGGACGATTCCACCTCCGCCGTGGACACCGCGACCGAAAAGCGTATCCGCGAAGCCTTCGGCGATTATCTCGAGGGCGCAACAAAGATAATCATCGCGCAGCGTATTTCCTCCGTACGGGAGGCGGATATGATCGCCGTGATGAACGAGGGGCGGATAACCGGTGTCGGCACGCACGAGGAGCTTTTGGCAAGCAACACCGAATACCGCGAGATATACTATTCCCAGAACGAAAGAAAGGAGGCGTGACCGGCAATGGCAAGAACGCTTTCGGAGCTGCAAAAGCAATATAACAAGGGCGGCGCTCAGGGCGGGCGCGGCTTCGGGCCGATGGGCGGCCGCGGGCGCCCGGGTATGGGCGCGGGCGGAAAGGGAAAGCCGGACACGCGCTCCGTGAAAAGACTGTTTTCCTACCTTGCGCCTTACAAATTCCGGCTTGCCGCCGTGGTGCTGTTCATGATCCTTTCCACCGGCTCGACAATTATCGGCAGCTTTGCCGTGAAAAGCATTGTCGACGGGCTGGTATACAGCGAAACGCGCTGCTGGTTCCGCGGGACGGCGTTTGAAATAAGCTTTTCGAACCCCGCTGCCTACCTTGCGGCGATACTTATCGTCATCGGCGCGATATACGCCGTCGGCACGGTGTGCTCCTATTTCCAGGCAAGGATAATGCTCACCGTTTCGCAGAACGCGACGGAACGGCTCCGCAACGAGCTTTTCGAAAAGCTGCAGGAGCTTCCCGTGCGCTATTTCGACAACCAGAGCACCGGCGAAATAATGTCCCGCTTCACGAACGATGTGGACAATATCGACATGATGCTCAACAACACGCTCGTAAACCTCGTTTCGGGCGTGATACAGATCATCGGCTACGGCATAGCGATGGTGACGGCAAACTGGGTGCTTGCCGTCGTCGTTGTGGCTTTTATCCCGGTATACATGAAGCTTGCGGGCGTTATCGCGAAAAGCTCGGCGAAATACTTTGTGGGGCAGCAGGCGGCGCTCGGCGCGCTCAACGGCTATATCGAGGAAAACGTCACCGGCTCGAAGGTCGTGAAGGTGTTCAACCACGAATCCGTCTGCGCTTCGGAATTCGAGCTGCTTAACGACGATATGCGCGAAAAGCAGTTCAAGGCGGGCTTTTACGGCGGCATAATGGGCCCGATACTCGGCAACAGCAGCCAGGTGACATACGCCGTTGTCGGCGGGATCGGCGGCATACTCTGCCTGCTCAGCGCCGCTTCCGGGCTGCCTTCCTGGATGCCGGACTGCACTGTCGGCGTTATTGCGGCGTTTGCCCAGTTCGCGCGGCAGTTCTCCCGCCCGATCAGCGATATTTCCCAGCAGACCACCACTATATTTTCCGCGCTTGCGGGCGCACAGCGCGTTTTCGCCGTTATGGATTCCGAACCGGAACCCGCGGATGCCGAAAACGCCGTCACCGCAGACGGGATCCGCGGCGATGTCGTTTTCGAGCACGTCAATTTCGGCTATGACGAAAGCCGCATGATACTCAAAGACATCACGCTTTACGCACATCCGGGGCAGAAGGTCGCCTTTGTCGGCAGCACCGGCGCCGGCAAAACGACGATAACGAACCTGCTCAACCGCTTTTACGATATAAACGACGGCGTGATAACCATCGACGGCAGGCCGATAACCGATTACACGCTCGATTCGCTGCGCGCCAATGTTGCAATGGTCCTGCAGGACACCCACCTGTTTACCGGCACCGTCATGGAAAACATCCGCTACGGCAGACCGGATGCGACGGACGACGAGGTTGTCGCCGCGGCAAAGACCGCCTTTGCGCACAGCTTTATCATGCGGCTCGAAAAGGGCTACGACACGCTCCTGGAGGGCGACGGCGCAAACCTTTCCCAGGGGCAGCGCCAGCTTCTGAACATCGCCCGCGCCGCGCTTTCCAAAGCACCCATACTTGTGCTTGACGAGGCGACAAGCTCCGTCGACACCCGCACGGAGCGCCATATCGAGCAGGGCATGGATGCGCTGATGCAAAACCGCACCACCTTCGTTATCGCCCACCGCCTTTCCACCGTGCGCAACGCGGATGTGATAATGGTGCTCGAAAACGGCGTGATAATCGAACGCGGCAATCACGAAAAGCTCATCGCCGAAAAGGGCCGCTATTATCAGCTCTACACCGGTGCCTTCGAGCTCACTTGATTACAGCCCGTCGTAGCGCGGTCAAATCGTGTAACCGCTCCGCTCGCACAGAACCTTTGCACGGGGACGGGGCTTACTCTTTACAGCCCGTCGTAACGCGCTTAAATCGGGCAGCCGTATGAGTATAATAAAAGACTGCAGCATTTTCGCTGCGGTCTTTTTTATAGCCGCGGTAAAGCCGCAGCAAATCTGCTGCAGCTCAATCGCGTGCAATAAAAGGGCGGGTTTGCCGCTCCGTGGGGAGGAAAACCGCCATTGTTCCGAACAGCTGTCTTTATATAGGTCGCGGAGAGGATACTGCAAATTTGTTGCAGCTTGATCGCGCGCAATAAAAACATATTTGCCTGCGGCAAAGCATAGAGTGTGACGGGAGATGATGGAAATGAAAAGGATATTGTGTGCGGCGCTGTGCGTGCTGGCGATAGCCGTGCCGGCGGGCGCTTCGGCGGCGGAGATCGGGTCGGTGTGCCCGTATGATGCGGTGGCGGATGAGTTCTGGGGGATAAATGTGCCCGCCGTTGCGGAATATGTTCCGGACGGCGATGCAAAGGCGCTGCTGCTGATGGAGTTTTCCACCGGGCGCGTGCTTTTTGCGGAAAACGAGACGGCGCACCTTCCGATCGCATCCGTGACAAAGGTCATAAGCACGCTTCTGATCGCGGAGGCGCTGGACAGCGGCAAAATAACGCTCGAAGATGAGGTGACGGTGAGCGAACGCGCGGCATCGATGGGCGGCTCGCAGGTGTTTCTGGAACCGGGCGAGCGGATGTCGGTGCATGACCTGCTGAAGGCGCTTGTCGTCGTTTCGGCAAACGATGCGACGGTCGCGCTGGGCGAATATGTATACGGGAGCGAGGACTCGTTTATTGCCGCGATGAACGCCCGCGCCGCCGAGCTGGGCTGCGAAAACAGCAATTTCGTGAACACGAACGGGCTGCCCGCGGAGGGGCATTACAGCTGCGCGCTGGATGTCGCCGTTGTCACGCGGGAGCTGATGAAGCATGAGTTTATTTTCGGGTTTACCGGGATCTGGATGGATACTATCCGCAACGGCACCTTCGGACTGGCAAACACAAACAAGCTTATCCGCTTTTACAAGGGCGCAACGGGCATGAAAACCGGGTTCCCCTCCGAGGCGGGCTACTGCCTTTCCGGCACCGCCACACGGGACGGTATGTCGCTTATCGCGGTGGTGCTGGGCGGCTCTACAAGCAAGCTGCGCTTTGCCGCGGCAAAGGGGCTTTTGGATTACGGGTTCGCAAACTACCGCGTGTTTTCGCCCGAACCGCCTGTTATCGAACCGGCAGCTGTCACCCACGGCACGCTTCCGCAGGCTGCGCTCGAGACCCCGCGCGTGGCGCTCCTGTGCGAAAAATCCGCCGCCGCGGACAACGTTCAGGCAAAAGTCGAGGTGGCGGAAAGTATTGCCGCCCCGGTCGAACCCGGCACGGAGGTCGGTGTCGTGCGCTATTACATCGGCGGCACGGAGGTCGCCTCCGCGCCTGTGCTTACTGCCGCCGCCGTCCCGCGCGTTACCTATTTTTCGCTCCTTCTTTCCGTCCTCCGCTCCGCCTTCGCTTTTTTATAGACCGTCGTAACGCGGTTAAATCGGGGAGCCGAATTGCTCGCCCGCGGCTGTCGTCCGTGGCTTACTCTTTATAGTCCGTCGTACCGCGGTCAAATCGGGCGACCTCTTCGCTCGCCCACGGCAGTCGTTCGCGGCTTACTCTTTATAGTCCGTCGTACCGCGGTCAAATCGGGGAGCCGCATTGCTCGCCCACGGCAGTCGTTCGCGGCTTACTCTTTATAGACCGTCGTACCGCGGTTAAATCGGGGAGCCGCATTGCTCCCTGCTGTACAGCAATACCGTCTTTATATAGGCCGCGGAGAGGATACTGCAAATTTGTTGCAGCTCAATCGCGT
>USHI01000084.1 GCA_900554405.1 uncultured Eubacteriales bacterium
TTGCGCCCATTGCCCAATATTCCCCACTGCTGCCTCCCGTAGGAGTCTGGACCGTATCTCAGTTCCAATGTGGCCGTTCAACCTCTCAGTCCGGCTACTGATCGCAGACTTGGTAGGCCGTTACCCTACCAACTATCTAATCAGACATGAGCCCATCTTACAGCGGATTGCTCCTTTCCCATAGTCACGATGCCGTATCCATGGTATATGCGGTATTAGCACAAATTTCTCTGTGTTATTCCTCTCTGTAAGGCAGGTTGCTCATGCATTACTCACCCGTCCGCCACTAAGCTGTTCGAAAGCAAGCTCCCTCGCAGCTCCGTTCGACTTGAATGTGTTAGGCACGCCGCCAGCGTTCATCCTGAGCCAGGATCAAACTCTCTAATGAGTTGTTTTATTCATTAAGCCCTTTCGGACTCCCTGAATTTCCTGTTTGCTCTTTTACTTAAAAGAATTGTTTGAGTCTCGTACTTTAGTACTTTCTGTTGTTCAATTTTCAATGTCCGTTCGCGGCTCACCGCCGCCGCGCTCACTGCTCCGCCTTCGCTTCGCTGCTTGCGCCGCGCACCCGCTCCCTGCGGAGCGCTTGACTATCTTACCACATCATCCCTCCTTTGTCAATACCTTTTTTGCACTTTTTTGCACTTTTTTCGGTTCCCCCTCATACCCCTTGCGGCGCAAGGGATTTCAGGCGAAAAACTTTTGGATTTGCCGCTCGAAAACCGTATTTTTTCCAAAAAAACTTATTTGATGAGGCGGTAATAGCCCTGTTTGGATTCGCCCTTTTCGATGCGTTCGATCCATTTACCGGAGGTGAAATCCGGGATCGCAACGGGTGCACCGCCCATGGCAATGGATTGTTCGGACAGGCAGGCAATGGACATGAGGGTAGCCGTGTCGTAGGTATCGATCGGCGGGGCGAGATCCTCGCGAACCGATTCGACAAAGGCGTTATACACGAGCCAGTCGATACCGTCGTGCCCGCCTATGGGGTTTTTACGATATTCCTTCCAAATGGGATGCTCGTTTTCCGAAGCATACTTTTCGGCGTTTCCGACGATATTCGCGACGGTGTCAAATTCGCTTTCGCCGTCGAAATGGAAATAATCGCCGTCCTCGCAATACATGCCCTTTGTTCCGCGGACGGTGAACCCGCGGGAGTATATACGCGGAAGCGTGGTATCCAGCGTGATAACGATCGTTCTTCCGTCGGCACAGCGGATCGTGGTCGTGACGACATCGCCCTGGGCATATGTGCAGTTGCTGAGCGGATGATCGGCGCCGCGATGCTCCACCGCGTATTCGTGCAGCCCTTTGGAGCAGCTTGCCACCGAATTGAGCACGACCATGCGGTTGCCGTGGTTGATATCCATGACCTGCATTATCGGGCCGAGCTCATGCGTGGGATAGTTTTCGCAGTTGCGGAGCATATAATTGCGCTGACGGTAATGACGGTTTATATCGCCGTTGACTATTTCCTCGCGCAGGTCGTGCATATAGCCGCCGCTGCAATGAACGACATTGCCGAGCAGCCCCTTGCGGACCATGTTGAGGACCATAAGCTCACGCCTGCCGTAGCAGCAATTTTCGAGCATCATGCAGTGGATGCCCGTTTCCTCATATGCATGAACAAGGCGGAAGCAATCATCTATATTATAAGCGCAGCCGACCTCCGTGCCGACACGCTTGCCGGCGCGCATGGCGGCGATGCACATTTCGATATGCGATTCCCACGCGGAAAGGACGAGCACCGCTTCCACATCGGCGCAGTTAATTACCTCGTGCCAATCGGTAGTGCAAAGCGGATGCTTGCCGGTTTTTTCGAAAACCGCTTTTTCGCCCGCTGCGGCGCGATCCTCATAATAATCGCACACGGCGGTTATTTCCATAAGCCCGTGTTCCCACATCGGCAGGAAAACCGTATTTACGAGCCCGAGCCCGCGCGCGCCGAGCCCCTTAACGCTTCTTACATTCTGTTCCATTTACCATGCCTCCGATATGTCCGAAGTATTCGTTATAAATTACCGCTATTATAATTCAGCGCGGGCGCATTGTCAACAATGAAAGGCGAAAAAAAGAACAGCGGCGGCGCGCGAAAAGTTTCCGAAACGTATTTACAAACAAAAAAAAAGATAGTACAATAGGAAGGATATAAAATACAACGATACGGAGAATATATATGACTTTACTTGTCATGGCTGCCGGAATGAGCAGCCGCTACGGCGGATTAAAGCAACTCGACCCGATCGGGCCGCACGGCGAATTCATACTCGATTACACCGTCTACGATGCAAAGGCGGCGGGGTTTGACAGAGTGGTATTTGTTATAAAGGAAGAAAACCTGGAGCTGTTCCGTGAAACGGTCGGGAACAGGATCGGGAAGAAGATCAGGGTCGATTACTGCTTCCAGTCCATAGATGACCTACCGCAGGGCTTTTCCGTTCCGGAGGGGCGCACGAAGCAGTGGGGAACGGCTCACGCCGTGCTTTCCGCAAGAAAGCTGATAAACGAACCTTTTGCCGCCGTGAACGCCGATGATTTTTACGGAAGAGAAAGCTTTTCCGTCATTGCCGGCCACATGAGCGCCCATCCGGAGCTTCCGCTTTGCATGGCGGGCTTCGTTCTTAAAAACACGCTGACCGAAAACGGAACCGTTTCCCGCGGGGAATGCCGCACGGACGAAGCCGGCAGGCTTACGGATATCACCGAGCGCACCAAGATAAAGCGGCTCGACGACGGCAGAACGGCTTATTTCGAAAACGATGTCTGGAACCCCATTTCCGAGGATGCGATCGTTTCGATGAACTGCTGGGGACTGCCGGCGGATTTCTTTGCCGCGGCGGAGGATGGCTTTGTGCGCTTCCTTGAATCCGGCGGAGACGAAACAAAGAAGGAATACTATCTTCCCGATGCCGTCAAATATTACATGAACAAAAAGGGCGTTGCCGCCAAAGTGCTGCTTACGAAAGCAAAATGGTTCGGCGTCACTTATCATGAGGACAGAGAAAGCGTCGTAAACCATGTACGCTCGCTTATAGAAAACGGAATATACCCGGAGGAGCTTTGGAAATGAATGAAACACAGATCGCCGCGATATGCGGCAAATTTCTCGGGAACGAAAAGATACTCGGCACCGAAACGATCCCCACCGGGCACATAAACACGACATACCGCATTTCCGGCGAAAAGCGGGATTACATACTCCAGCGTGTGAACACCGGAATATTTACACAGGCGGAAAAGCTTATCGCCAATATCGCCGGCGTTACCGAATTTCTGCGCAAAAAGATAACCGCTTACGGCGGCGACCCCGACCGTGAAACGCTCACCCTGCTCAAAACCTCGGACGGAGATTATCTTTATTCCGACGAAAGCGGCAAATACCGTATGTATCTTTTTATCACCGGCGCGACGTGCTACAGCAAGGCGGTAAAGAAAGGAATGTTCGGCGAATCCGCAAAGGCGTTCGGGCGGTTCCAAAACCTGCTTGCCGATTATGATGCAAAAACGCTTTACGAAACGATAAAAGATTTCCACAACACCCCGGTGCGTTTTTCCAACTTTGAGCGCGCGTTAAATGCCGATATCATGGGGCGTAAAAAGGATTGCCTGCCCGAAGCGGAATTCTTCCTTGCCCGCGGCGGATACTGCGGCAAGATAACCTCCCGCCTGGCGGACGGAAGGATCCCGATGCGCGTCACCCACAACGACACCAAGCTGAACAACGTGATGATCGACGATGCGACGGGAAAGGGCATCTGCGTTATTGACCTCGACACCGTCATGCCCGGTTCCATGCTTTACGACTACGGTGACAGCATACGCTTCGGCGCCTCCTCCGCTGCGGAGGACGAAACCGACCTCGACAAGGTATACTGTGTTCCCGAGCTTTATGAGGAATACACCGCCGGCTTCCTTTCCGAGGTGCGTTCCGGCATAACCGCGGAAGAAGCCCGCTGCCTGCACGACGGCGCAATAATGATGACACTTGAATGCGGCATGCGTTTTCTGACCGATTATCTGGAAGGCGATACCTACTTCCGCACGACGCGCCTGGGGCAGAACCTCGACCGCGCACGCACCCAAATAAAGCTTGTTGCGGATATGGAAAACCGCAGAAGTCTTTTCGAAAGCATTATCGCAAAGCACCTGTAAATACAAAAAAAGATCCGCGGGGCGACCCGCGGTTTTCTTTTGTTACATATAAAGCTTATCGAGAAAGGAGCACAGCTCGCCGAAGCCCACCTCGCGCAGGACAACGCTGCCGATACGCTCCGGAAGCGCAAAAACACGCCTTCCGCCGGAAAATTTCTTATCGTGCGACATGGCTTCGAGAAGTGCTTTGCGCGGCGGAAGCGCGGGAAATGTGTTGTAACGCCCGGCGATCCCGGCAATTTCTTCTGCCGTGCCGCGCCGGCATATACCGATATGCTCCGCAAGAAGCGCTTCGCAATACATACCGAGCGCGACCGAATCGCAATGCGCGACGGTATAGCCGCCCGCTGCTTCCGCGGCGTGGGCAAAGGTATGCCCGAAGTTGAGAACGCGGCGAATGCCGAGATCGTTTTCGTCAGCAGCGACATATTTTGCCTTCAAGGCGACATTGGCGGCAATAAACGCCGGGATATCCTCCGCGAAGCCGCCGTCTTTTATGCTGTCAAAAAGCGCGCCGCCGGATATCACGCCGTGCTTGACCGCCTCCGACATCCCGGGGTAAAAGGCAGAGCGCATATCCGATGTAAGCGTTTCGGTATCGCACACGACGGCGCAGGGCTGATACACCGTGCCGACAAGATTTTTCCCTCCGTGGATATCAAGCGCAGTCTTGCCGCCGACAGAGGCATCCACCGCCGCAAGCAGCGTTGTAGGCACGGCGGCAAAACGCGCGCCGCGCATATAAAGCGCGCACGCAAGCCCGGTGATATCGCTTACCGAACCGCCTCCGACGGCAAGAAAAAGCCCTTCACGCGTAAGCCCGGCTTCCGCGGCGGCGGTAAGTATTTTTTCAAGATATTCAAAGCTTTTTGCGGCTTCGCCGCCGGGGACAAAATATGTATGGACCTCGCATCCGACTTCGCGCAGCGATGCGCACACACGCGCGCCGCAGATACCGTATGCCCTGCTTTCGCTCACCACAAGTGCCTTTTGCGGCAGCGCCACGGGCAGGAGCGAGGCGATATCCCCGCATATACCGCCGCCTATGAAAACGTTATAGCCCTTGCCGACAGGCACATTGACGGTTTTCAAAACGAACCTCTGAGCCGGACCGCGGCGCGGATATCGGAGCAAAGCCCGGAAAACTCGCCCGGCGAAAGCTGCTGTGCGGAATCCGAAAGCGCACGCTCCGGTTCCGGGTGCACCTCTATTTCCAGCCCGTCGCAGCCCGCCATCACGGCGGCAAGCGCCATCGGGCGGACAAGTGAACGCTGCCCGGTCGCATGGGAAGGATCCACGATCACGGGAAGGTGAGTCAGCTCCTTCACGGCGGCAACGGCGGAAAGATCCAGAGTATTGCGGGTGACGGTTTCGAAGGTTCTTATACCGCGTTCGCAGAGTATCACCTTGCCGTTTCCGGTACGCAGGACATATTCCGCGCAGCAGAGCCATTCCTCCACCGTCGCATCCATGCCGCGCTTTATCAGCACCGGAAGCCCGGTTTTGCCCGCCTCTTCAAGCAGCGGGTAGTTGTGCATACTGCGCGAGCCGATCTGTATCACATCGGCATAGCGGGCGATAAGCTCCACATCGCGCGTGTCCACCGCCTCGGTCACAACGGGCAGACCGTATTCCCTGCCCGCTTCGGAAAGCAGGGCAAGCCCTTCCCTGCCCAGCCCGCGGAAGGAATAGGGCGAGGTGCGCGGTTTGAAAGCGCCGCCGCGCAGAAGGGATGCGCCCGCCGCACTCACGGCGCGTGCGGCGGCGAAGATCTGTTCCCGGCTTTCCACGCTGCACGGCCCGGCGATCACCGAGAAATCGCGCCCGAATTCGGTTTTTCCGACTCCGAACACGGTTTTATTCCTTTTTTCGCCGCTTTTATCAAAGGCGGATACAAGCTCGGGTATTTCAAAAGTATTCAAGTGGCACTTCCGATAATCTCTTAATTAAAATCAAACAGAGGGGTCGAACGAGGGTATGACTTCAAGCTTGAAGCGGTTCAGGACATGAAGCCTGTCGATGCGTTCCTTTGTTTTTGCATCCTCGATCTCGCCGGTGCGGATATAGCGGTCGAGCACGGCATAGGTGAAGCCGAGGTTTTCCTCATCGCTCTTGCCGCAAAGCCCGTCCGCGGGTGTTTTATCGACAAGGCTTGCGGGGAGCCCGAGTGCCCTGCCGATCTGCT
>USHI01000085.1 GCA_900554405.1 uncultured Eubacteriales bacterium
GGGGGGCGGAAGGGCAGCCGCGGATGTGATCTGCGGGCTGGAAAGCCCCTCCGGCAGGCTTCCGGATACGATAGCGGCGGGGCGCGAAAGCTACCCGGCATATGAAAATTTCTATGGCGAAAACCGCCTTTTCTACCGCGAAGATATATATGTCGGTTATCGCTATTTTCAGACATTTGAACCGGAAAAGGTGATATACCCCTTCGGCTACGGGCTTTCTTACACCGATTTTGCAATATCCTATGCAGAGCACAGCGTGTCCGGCGGTGTGTTCAGCGTGCGTGTGCTCGTTGTCAATAACGGAAGCGTGCCGGGCAGGGAGGTCGTTCAATGCTATGTCGAAGCGCCCTGCGGCAGGCTCGGGAAGCCGGCGCTGTCGCTGTGCGCCTATAAAAAAACAGGCGAGCTTCTCCCCGGCGGGAGCGAGCTTGTCACGCTCACCTTCGGCGAATATGATTTCGCTTCGTTTGACGATATAAACAATGCCTATATACTCGAAAAGGGCGAATATGTGTTCCGTATCGGCAAAAACGTGCGCGACAACAGTGCTTCGTTCGCCGTTACTTTGGCGGAGGACAAGGTCATAAAGCGCGTGGAAAGCGCTTTGAAGCCGGTTATCCCGTTCGAACGCCTTGTCAACCGCGGAAGCGGTGCGGAATACGAACCGGTTCCGCTGCGCGTTCACGCCGCTGAGCCGATCCCCGAAACGCTTCCCGCCATCGAAAAGGACGGAAAAACCCTTTTCGATGTATACGAGGGAAGAATAACGCTCGATGAATTTGTCCGCAGGTTTTCGGATGCCGATCTTGTGAACATTGTCCGCGGAGAGGGGATGAGCAGTCCGAAGGTCACTCCCGGCACCGGTGCCGCCTTCGGCGGTGTCACTCCGTCGCTTTCCGCGCTCGGGATCCCGGTTATGTGCTGCACGGACGGGCCGTCCGGTGTCCGCATGGTAAGCGATGCAAAATGTGTCGGATATCCGGATGCCACCTGCATTGCCGCCGCATGGGATGATGCGCTTGCGGAGGATATGTACGAGTTTTGCGGGCAGGAGCTTGCGACCCACTGTGTGGACATACTTCTCGGACCCGGCACGAATATCCACCGCGATCCGATCTGCGGCAGAAATTTCGAATACTTTTCGGAAGACCCGCTGCTTGCCGGCAAATGCGCCGCGGCGATATGCCGCGGTCTTTCCCGCGCGGGCGTTTCGGGCGCGGTAAAGCATTTTTCGGCCAACAACCGCGAATACAACCGCCATGGCATGGATGCCGTTGTTTCGGAACGCGCCCTTCGCGAGATATATACTCGCCCGTTTGAGATATGCGTGCGCGAAAGCGATGTCAGATCGGTAATGACCTCCTACAACCCGATAAACGGGCGCTGGTCCGCTTCGGATTACGATCTTACGGTTCGTCTGCTGCGCAATGATTTCGGGTTCGACGGCTTTGTCATGACAGACTGGTGGGCGCGCGTGGGCGGTACCGAAACAGGCGGCAATGTTACCGCGCTTTCGGAAATGGTCCATGCACGCAATGATATATATATGGTCACGCCGGATGCCGCGCGGCGCGAGGATGACCTTGCTTCCGCGCTTGCGGAAGGCAGACTCACCCGCGGCGAGCTGCGGGCGTGCGCGTACAACATATGTGCATTCGCGCTGCAAAGTCTTTCGTATCAGGCGCTGCTCAACGGCTACGGCAAGCACGATCCGGCTTCAGTCTGTGTCGGTGAACCGGAGATAAGCGCAGCGGTAAACGGCGGGGAAGCCGTTATCGAAAATCCCGCTTCGCGCAGGGTCGTCATACGGGTAAGCTACCGCTCGGCCGTGCCGGGTCTGGCGCAGACGAACATCGAAGCGCTTGTGAACGAAAAAAGCGCGTTTGCGCTCCTTGTCGGCAATACAAACGGCGGCACCGAGCACGACTATCGCGAAATTTCGCTTCCCGCTGGGGAAAACAAGTTTGTCTTTGTTTCCCAAAACCCGCTGGCGGAGGTTTCCGGAGTTGATATATTCCCGGTCGGATAGCCTTGGAAACTCATATAAATGCAAAGCCCCGGCAACGCCGGGGCTTGCGCTTTATAAAAATGCGGGCGGCAGTGGATGGGGGAAAAAGGAAAACTCCCGTGCAAATGCACGGGAGTTTTGGAGCGGATTACGGGGTTCGAACCCGCTACCTCCACCTTGGCAAGGTGGCGCTCTACCAAATGAGCTAAATCCGCACGGCGAACGGAAAACGGGCAATACAGCCCCCGACAAGCGGAGAAGAATTGGCGATTCGGATGGGACTCGAACCCACGACCTCCGCCGTGACAGGGCGGCGTTCTAACCAACTGAACTACCGAACCGTATCGGCCGCGTCAGCGCGCTTGATAATATTACCATATAAATCCGAGTTTTGCAAGCCCTTTTTCAAAAAAAGTGAAAAAATTTTTTGACCGCCCGCGGAACGCCGAAACGGCTTGCGGCATCAGCACTTTTGCGATTTTCCGGATATTATCCCATCCAGTATTTCGCAGGCGGAATGTATGTACCGCAGGCAGGGGCGCACGCGGTAGTATTCCGCATTGCGCTCGGCGGGTGCGGGTGAGTCCGTCCCGCTTATTCCGGCGAGCAGCTCGCGGCAGATGTATGTTCCGTGTATCGCCCCGAACTCTGCGGCAAATCTGCGGATCAGCGCATAATGTGCCGCTTTTGCATCTGCATCGGGTACGGAATAGCCGTAAAGTATGCCGAGCACGGCAAACGCCCCGGTGCAGGCACCGCAGACCTCGCGCAGCTTGCCCATCCCTCCGCCGAAGGAGGATGAAAGCCGCAGCGCCGTTTTCTCCGGCAGCCCCGTAACGTCACAATATGCGGCAAAAACCGCCTGGGCACAGTTGAAGCCCGCAAGAAAGTATTTTTCCGCCTCCGTTTTATGATCCATTTTCTTCACCGCCTTTACCGTGATTTTACCACCGACGGGCGATTTCGTCAATATCGTCGGAATAAATCATGCGTTCGCTGCCAAGAATATAACAGAGGTGAGCGTATGGCAATAATTACTATCCGCGCGGTGATATTTTATATTATCCTGATGATGCTTATGAAGCTTATGGGCAAACGCCAGATCGGCGAAATGCAGGTGAATGAGCTTGTGACGGCGTTCCTCCTTTCCGAGCTTGCCGTGCTGCCCGTTACGGATACCGAGATTCCCCCCCTTCACGGGCTTGTGCCGCTTGTCGTTATATCCTGTATAGAGGTCATTGTTGCTTTTGTCTGCCGCAAAAACCGCACTGTCCGTGTGTTTTTGAACGGCAATCCGATAACGCTTTACCGCAACGGCAGATATATCCAGCCGAACCTCGAAAAGGCGCGTATTTCGGAGGAGGATGTGGAGGCGCAGGTGCGTATAAACGGATACGCAAGCCTGAAAGAGGTGCAGACGGTGATACTCGAACGCACCGGTAAAATGAGTGTGATACCGAAAAACGGCAATCCGACAACAAACCAAAGCGGAGGAAACTGATGAAAAACTTTGTGACAGCCGTGATATTGCTTGCCGCCGTCGTTTGCGCCGCCGCGGCGTGCTCCGGCGTGATATGCGCGGTATGCGGCGAAATAATCACGCTTGCCGAATCCGGCGAAACCGAAAAGGCTGCCGCAAAATGGAGTGAATGGCGCGCATTTATATCCTTTTTCGAGCACGATGCGGAGATCGACGCGGTGGACGAGGCGGTATCGGATATGGGCGCGGAGGGCGACGGAGGCGAGCCGATCGATGCGAAGGACCGTGCAAGCGCCGATTTTATTGCCGCCGTAAAGGAAATACTCGAATGCGAAAAGCCTACCGCCGTCAATCTGTTTTTTATTGACTTGCACGCGAAAATGGGGTAATATGGGAATATATAAAAGCCTTTGCCGCGGGGTGTATCATGCTTGCGTTCCTTTGCCTTGAACATCCGTGCCGCCGCCGCAAAAACTCTGCCTTCACTATATAATATGTAATTTTCCGTCGAAAGGGCAATGAAAAATGAAAAGGATCAAGCTTTCACCCTCCGCACTCTCCTGCGATTTTTCCGCCGCGGGCGCACAAATCGAAAAAGCCGCCGCGGGTGGTGCGGAATATCTTCATCTCGATGTGATGGACGGCATTTTCGTTCCGAACATATCCTTCGGTCAGCCGGTCGTAAAATCGCTCCGCAGGTGCACCCCGCTCGTGCTCGATGTACATCTTATGATAACCGAGCCGATACGTTACATAGATGATTTCGCCGCCGCCGGGAGCGACATAATAACCGTTCATGCCGAGGCGTGCGGGGATATCACCGAAACGCTTCTGCGTATCCGCGCCTGCGGTAAAAAGGCGGGGCTTTCATTGAAGCCCGGCACGCCGCCGGAATCGCTGCTTCCGTATCTTCACCTTTGCGACCTTGTTCTTGTCATGACGGTGGAGCCCGGGTTCGGCGGTCAGCGCTTTATGGCGGACATGATGCCGAAGGTCGAATACTTCCGCGATAAGCGCGAATCGCTCGGGCTGGATTACGAAATAAGCGTGGACGGCGGCGTTTCCGCCGAAAATGCAAGGCTGTGCGTGCTTTCGGGCGCAAATGTGCTTGTGGCGGGCAGCAGTGTGCTCGGCAAGCCGGATATCGAAGCCGCGGCACGCACGCTTCTTGCCGCAGCAGAAGGAAAAATGTAAAATTTATTTGCGATAGCGCTTGACACCCCCTGGTTATGATGTATAATATTACCAATAATACACATTTTGCGCAAAATATTATAACACGGAACGTGAAATCACCTAACAGGAGGTACAGTCATGAAAAAGCTTTTATCGTTATTGCTCGCAGGAGCAATCATCCTTTCGCTCGTCTCGCTTTTCGTAGCTGCGGAAAATGTCCGTATGACGGAAGCCGAGATCGAAAAGCACATCTCGCAAATGCTCGAAAGCCGCTGCTCTGTCCACGACCAACTGTTTGTTAAGTTCAATGATGGTACGGAAAAGGAAGCGGCTGTCGCGATCCTTCACTCCGAATGGGCGGCACTTTACCCGAATGATGCGGATAAAGCCGCGGATGCGGTCATTTCCTTCGAAGATGCGACGGACTACTACCCCGCATATGCCCGTGTTTCGGTCAAGAACGCCGATATGAAACAGATGTTCCTACTGCTTTACAAGCACGATGAAGTCCTCTCCGTGGAGGTCGAAAGGCTCATCCCCGCGACGGATAAGTTTGTCGGCGATGCAAACTACGACGGCAAGGTGGATGCGACCGACTGCCTTGTGCTCAAGCGCTATATACTCGGCACGCTCGGCGATAATCATTTCTGCTTTGACACCGCGGATATCGACAACAACCGCGTTATCGATGCAGTGGATTACCTGCTGCTCAAACGAGCTTATCTCGGCACATACAGCCTTCCCGCATACAGATAAACCCTTATCATCGGAAAAACCGCCCCCGGCCGGGGCGGTTTTTGTGTTGCTTTGCGGCGTGGTTACCGCATTACGTTTCTTTTCCAAAGCCGTGCGCATATTGCGGAAAGCAGCGCGCCGCAGATGCACAGAGAGATCCAGAAAAATATGGTGCTGCTCCAGCCGGAGCTTTCCTTTATTCCGGCGATGGCATATGTCGATATTGCCGCGCCGACGTATATTGCGGAATTTATCACACCGGAAACGGTGCTGATATGCCCGAACCGCTTCATCGTGTGCGGTGCATACGCCGTGAGTGCGAGGTTGGGGCCGTGCATCAGTGCGGCAAGCAGGGAAATGCACACCGTCGAAAGCACTATATTTCCGCCCGCAAAGTATAATACGACTGCAACGGCGCCCGCAAGCGCAAACACCGCGCAGCAGAATGAAAGCTCGTTTTTGAAAAAGCGGCGGTATATGTATGTCGTCGCCACGATACATACCGCGCTGAACAGTGCAAGCAGCACCGAAACGAGTATCGACATTTCCGCCGTGAGCGAAAAGCAGTCGCGGATGTAGGTGGGTGTCCAGGTTTCGATACCGTCGCGCAGCATACCGACAATGACAACGTCTATAAGCACGATCGCCAGTGCAAACACCGCCCCGCTCGGGAACCGCCGACTGCCGATGTTATCGCCC
>USHI01000086.1 GCA_900554405.1 uncultured Eubacteriales bacterium
GTTTACGGTGAAAGCCGTGCGGTTTATACCGATACCGATGCCGAGCTTTACGGATTTTCGGAGCGCGAGGCGGCAATTGTCCGCAATGCCCTTGCGCTTGCGAAATCCCCCTCCGCGCGCGAGCATAACCGTGCAAAGAGCGCGCAGATCGATTCTGTCGTCAGGGCTTGCGCCGAATCGTTGGAAACCGGTCTGGAATCGGAGGTGAAATGATGATGAAACGTCTGAAAATCGCCATGATGAGCATGACTCACGGGCATACAAGAAAGTATTACGATGTTCTTAAAAACAACCCGAAACTGGAATGGATAGCCGTTTCGACCGCCAACGAGGAGGTCAGACAGGTATTCCTTGACAAGGTGGACGGCATTCCCTGCTATGACAGCGACGAAGCAATGCTGGATGCGCATCCGGAAACAGAGGCTGTCGTTCTTGCAAGCGAAAACAGCGAGCATCTCCGCCAGGTGAAGCTCTGTGCCGCGCGCGGGATACACATTCTTTCCATGAAGATACCCACATTTGATATGGACGAATATGCCGAAATGGAGCGCGTATGCGCCGAAGCGGGTATTGTCTGCCAGGTGGAGCTCGAGCTGCATTATAACCCCGTCGTTATGCGCATGAAGGAGCTTGTCGCTTCCGGCGCGGCAGGTAAAGCGGAAGCCTTCAACGCAACAAACATCACCCTTTCGCCGGTGTGGGCGTTCCCGTGGCAGGGTATCCCCGAAAAGAGCTACGGCAAGCGCATTCCCATCGGCGCCGGAACCGAAAAATTCCGCGGCGGTGCGCTTTGCGATCACCCGCACATATTCGATCTTATCCGCGAGGTAACCGGGAGCGAATTTGACACCGTTTTCGCAAAGGTCGCCCCCAACATCCGCCACGATATAGAGGTGGAGGATATGCTTTCGGTTGTCGGTAAAATGAAGAACGGCACCGTTTTCTCGCTCGATCCGAGCTGGTCGCGTACCGAGCACAAGCTCAAAGTGCCCGGCCCCGGGTGGGAAATATCCCCCAAACGCATGGAGGTGAATGTCGTTATCCACGGCAGCAGGGGAAGTATGTTTGTCGATTGCTTCGGTCCGAACACCTATCACAACGGTTCTCCGGATGAGGATTATGTCGTTCAGTATACCTATTTCGACGAATGGGTAAAGCTTATCGACGAATTCACCGATAATATCGAGAATAAAAAGACACCGAAGATAAACCTCGCATGGCACAAAAACACTATCCGTGTGATGAATGCCGTTTACGAAAGTATCGCTTCCGGCAAGCCCGTAAAGCTGTAATTAAAAGCAAAAAACAATGCCGTGCGCTTTAATGCGCACGGCGTTTTGCGTTTTATGCCTGTTTTCAGCCGATATAAACCGTTTCCGCGCCGAGCAGCTCGGCATCGCCCGTATCGTGGGTAACAACGATAAGCGTGCTGCCCGCGGTGTATTCGAGTATCACCCCGGCGGCGGCTGAATGGTTTTCGGTATCGAGCCCGGAAAAGGGTTCGTCCATAATAACGAGCGGCGCGCCGACGGCAAGCGCGCGCGCAATGGCGACACGGCGGCGCATTCCGCCGGAAAGCTCCTTTACCGGGCAGAGAGCGGCGCTTTTATCCAGCCCGAGCGCGGCAAGGATCGAAAGTATTTCGGTTTTGCTTTTGCTTTTGCACACCGCGGCAATATTGCCGTAAGCGGTGAAGCGCTCGAAAAGTCTGTCCTCCTGGAACACCGCGGCTTTTTTTGCCGGGGCGCCGGTTACCGTGCCGCTGTCCGGCGGGAGTGTTCCCAGCAGGATACGCGCAAGCGTCGTTTTCCCGCATCCGGAGGGGCCCATGATACAGCAGCGTGAGCCTTCGGCGAATGTATGTGTAAAGCCGTCAATAACGATATTTTCGCCGAAGCTTTTCTTTATGTTCTCGCACACGATCATAGTTTTTCCGACCTTTCGAAAGCCCTGCGCAGAAGGAAGCAGAACGCCTTCTCGCATATGACGGATGCCAGTACTATCGCCACCGTCCAGGCGAAAAGATCGGCGGTTTCGATATACAGCTTTGTGTAATAAAGCGCTTCGCCGACCGAACCCGCAGGCGAACCGATCAGCTCTGCGGCAACGCCGGATTTCCACGCAAGCCCCATTGCGGTCTTGGAGGCGGATATCAGAAACGGCTTTATCTGCGGAAGGTATATAAACCGGAGCCTTGCCGTGTGTGTCATGCCGAAAACGGATGCCGCTTCGAGCAGCTTTTCATCAGTGGCGCGGAATCCGTCCAGAAGGTTGGTATAAACGATGGGCAGCACCATCAGAAAGGATATCAGCCACGAAAGGTTTGCCGCCGTAAAGCATATAAGCGCGACAACGGTGAAGGATGCGACCGGGACGGAACGTATCGTTACCATGTAAGGCGCAAGCAGTATTTCCGCAATACGGAACTTCGCGGCAAGCGCGGCAAGCGGTGCGCCGACGGCAAGCCCGCTCAGAAACCCGAGCAGGATCCTTTTGAGCGTGAATAGCAAAGCGGAAAAGAATTCAAATTCGCCGCAAAGCTCAAAAAGCCTTTTCGCAACACCGAACGGCGAAACGAATATCAGCTCGTTGCCGAACAGCATACTCGCTGCCTGCCATACACATATGGCAAGCAGCGCGGAAAGGCAGGTGTAAAGCCTGGGTATTTTTTTGTTACGGGATAAGGAAGAGCTCGTCTCCGGGGAGCTTTCCTCCGATCGCTTTTGCGTTTTGTTCATAAAGCACCGTCAGATATTTTGTTACGGGTGTCTTCATTTCGTCGCCCGAAATAAAGACGATGTTGCACTTCGGGATAGCAGCCTTTGCGATCGCCGCCTTGAACAGACCGAACTTTTCAACAAGCTCCGCCGCGGCATCGATATCGCCTTTCACCGCGGAAACGGAAGCCGCGTATTCTTCCAGCAGCTTTGCGACCTCTTCCGGGTGTTCGTCCGCAAAATCGGCACGCACGGCAAGAACACCGGTGATAACTTCGCTTTCGCTGTCCAGCTTCTTCCACTCGGCGCCGATATCCAGCGCGATCTTCAGACCCTCCACCTTGCCTGCGGCAACCGTCACATAAGGCTGCGGGAGCATGGCAATGCCGCTTTCGGCTGCGGAAAGCGCCGCGACGACCTCTGTCGCCTCGCTCTTGAAATCGACGGTTACATCCTTGTCCGGGTCGATCCCGTTGCCGCCGAGCACATAGCGCAGAGTGTATTCCGGGGTGGTGCCCTTGCCGGTGGAATATATTGTCTTGCCGCGCAGATCCTCCACGGAGCTGATATCGGTATTTTTGGTTACGATATAAAGCACGCTGAGCGTGTTTACGGCAAGTATCCTGATATTGCCTTTTGTGTTGTTGTGAAGCACGGAGGCAAGATTGCAGGGTATGGCGGCGGCATCAAGCTCGCCCTTGATCAGCTTGGGCGTGATCTCGTCCGCTGCGCCCGCGACGGTAAATTCGTATTTGTTTTCGGTTTCGCCCTTTTCGCTCTTTTCCATGAGCGATACCATGCCGATGCTTGTCGGCCCTTTAAGACCGGCAATACGGATAACCGCTTTTTCCGCTTCGGGCTCGGTGCTGCTTTCGGGTGCGGCGGAAACGGATGCATCGCCCCCTGCGGCAGAAGACGTGCCTGTTGCGGTGCTTTCGCCCGCGCCGCCGGCGCAGGAGCAGAGCAGAGCGACAAGCATAAATACAATGATGGATAATGAAATCGCTTTTTTCATGATAATACCTCTCTTTCGGTATTATTATAAACGGTTTCAAAGTGTCAATCCGTTGCGATTGCAACGTTAACGAAGCAGTCGGAAGCTGTTTTTGTAAAAATCGATAATTCCGTCGCGCTTCATCGCGGAAAGCTCGCGCGAGAGGGCGCTTCGGTTCACGCCGATATACAGCGCAAGCGATTCGCGGTCGAACGGCAGGGTGATACCGCTTCCGCTGCCGGTGTTGTATTGCGAGAGCAGGGTAAGGACACGTTCGCGTATCGTTGTGCGCGAAAGCACCTGTATCCTGTCGTTCATCGAAAGGGTGCGGGCTGCGAGCATTGCACAGAACCGCTTCTGCATTTCCCGCGCGAAATCGTCACGCGCATCCGCGGCAAACAGCGCCTGCGCGGAAAGCCAGAGTATTTCGGTATTCTCCGCGGCTTTTGCCGTAACGGGCGATTCATCCGTGCCGAGGAAGCACAGCGATTCGGCAAAGGTGTTCCCCGGGGTAACGTTCGCCATAAGCACGGATCTGCCGTCGATATCGGTGCTTTCCACACAGACCTTCCCGCAGATTACAAGCCCGAACCTCCGCACCGGCTGCCCGGCACAGAACAGTATTTCGCCGCGGCGGTATTTTTTTTTTGTGCTGTCGAAAAGCCGCAGGGCAAGCACCGTGTCCTGCTTTGTGAGCCCGCGGAAAAGCGTGTTTCCGCTGACGGCTGTGGTGTTCTTCATAAAGCTGCTCCGGGTGGCGAAAGTAATAAGGAAAGAGAGAAAGCTGTTTGCTTTCTCTCTGTAAATTTATCTCTTGGAGAACTGGGAAGCGCGTCTTGCGGCTTTGAGACCGTATTTCTTTCTTTCCTTCATTCTCGGGTCGCGGGTGAGAAGACCGGCTCTTTTGAGCGGAATGCGGTATTCGTCGCTCGCCTGGAGAAGTGCGCGTGCGATGCCGTGGCGGATTGCGCCTGCCTGACCGGAAATGCCGCCGCCGGCAACGGTGCAGATGACATCGAAACGGCCGATGGTGTTGGTAACGCCGAACGGCTGGTTGACAATGAGCTTGAGCGTTTCGAGCCCGAAGTATTCATCAACGGTTTTTCCGTTGACGGTGATATTGCCGGTACCGGGAATCACGCGGACGCGTGCAACGGAGCTTTTTCTTCTGCCTGTGCCGTAGAAATACGGAATAGCGGATTGATATGTCATTGTGTTATCCTCCTTACTTTACTTCCACGGGAATGGGCGACTGGGACTGCTGCTTGTGTTCGCCGCCTGCATAAACGATAAGCCTGCCGAAGCTGGCATCGCCTATCTTGTTCTTGGGAAGCATACCCTTGACGGCGAGTTCCATAGCCAGTTCGGGCTTGGTAGCCATAAGGGTGCGGTATTTGGTGGCTTTCAGACCGCCTATATAACCGCTGTGGCGGTAATAGACCTTTTTATCGAGCTTGTTGCCGGTGAGCACCGCTTTTGCTGCATTGACGATGATAACGCATTCACCGCAGTCAATGTGAGGTGTGTATTCCGGCCTGTGCTTGCCGTTGAGAATGGTGGCTGCAAGAACCGCGACCTTACCGAGCGTTTTGCCTTCGGCATCGATCACATACCACTTGCGTTCGACATTCTCCTTCTTCAACATTGTCGTAGACATATTGATGATTCCTTTCGAGTTTCATTTTTCGTGCTCTGCCATTATAACACACAAAAAGCTCTTGTCAAGAGGTTTTTCCGACTTTTTTTGAAATCGGCGGTGTTTTTTTCGTTTTTGTCGCTGTTTCTTGCGTTTCTTGCGCTGAAATGGCAATTATTCGCTTTCGGCGGAGGTTTCGTCCGGATTAAAATTCAGGGTATATGCGATTCCGTTCAAATCGAGCATATACAAAAGCTTTTCAAGCGGTATGCCGATAAAATAATAGTCATCGTCATCCGGCGCGACATATATCGTGACGGTTTTCCCCTTGATAACCGCATCCGGGTGCCTTTTCAGAAGCGAAGCGCGGTATTCCTTTGCTTCGCGTTCGGTCTGGAGCATCGTGCACAGTTTTGCGCCGACAACTCTGCCGTCCGAAATGAAGTATTCGTAAATGAAGGTTCTTCCGCTTGCGCTGCTGCGGGATGTGACGATCTCTTCGAGGCGGAGAAATGGGTACACCGCTTCCGGGTCGAAGCTGCTTTCATCCGTATCGTGGCTGCTTTCGGGAGCCG
>USHI01000087.1 GCA_900554405.1 uncultured Eubacteriales bacterium
AACACCGATTCCGAGGAAAACCGGCTTTTGAGATACGCTTCGGATTACCTCCATTCGCTCGGGCTTAAATTCATCTGGATCCCCTATTACTGCGCGCGCGGGTATTCAGTGTGGAATGAATTCGGATTCGATATCGCCTGTATGCAGCCCAACCTCTTCTGGGGCGAAAGCTATGCCGACGGCAGAGTAAAGAAAAGCTGCGAGCTTTCCGCAAAATACGGCATGGGTATGGAGGTCGAGATCGACAACCGCGCCTTCGAAAGCACGGAATATTACAACCGCTATCTGGATTATCTCGAGGGCGGGATGGACAACGGCGCCATGGATTCGATAAAAATGTATTACCAGGGCGCAAAGTACGGCACATACTATTATGCCTGTTACAGCAGGGATGCGCAGACACGCTCGATATATGATCTCACGTACCTTTACGCAAAACGCACGCTTACGCGCGCAGATATCACCTCGGCACGCGCCGGCGGCGGAAGCACCGGCGGGGATATCGAATGGGTATCCGTCGGCAGGAGCTATACCGCAACGAAGGCATATACGAACAGCTCTGCGGGTTATGCATCAGTTAGCGGCAGGGAGCTGACGGACGGCGTCTTTGCCACATCCGATCTCGGTACCGAATGGCACGCCTTCCATGTTTCCGCTGTTCAGCCGGACGGAACGTTCTTTGCCTGTATCGACCTTGGCAGGCGCTATGATGCGCTGACAAATGTCACGGCGCAGTTTTATGTCGGCGGGAAATACGGGATCGGGCTTCCGCAGGATATAAAGCTTTATGCCTCCGACAACGGCACCGATTTTAATCTTGTCGGCACGCTTTCGCTCCCCAAAAAGGGTGCGTTTGTCGGGCAGGCTGCATATGGCGGAGCGCCCTTTGCCGCAAGGTATGTAAAGCTGGAATTCAAAAATGCTCAGGGCTTCAATTTCGTTTTCTGCTCCGAGATACTTGTCGGCAGAAGTGCCTCCGCACAGGCGGAATATATCGCGAAAAACCTCGGCGATGTCAACCTGGACGGCGCCATCGACAGTATTGACTATCTGTTCTGCAAAAGGATCGTGCTGGGTACATACACGCCCGGATATATCAATCGCCTGCTGTGCGATGCGGACGGCAGCGGGGATGTGGATTCCGTGGATTATCTGCTGATAAAACGTCACGCTCTCGGCACATACCGTATCAGATAGCCGCCGCACGAAATATTCATAAACTTATCGCGCACAAACCGTTTCTTCGCCCGGAAGCAACGGTTTGTGCTTTTTCATGCTCTTTATACCGCCGTTGCGCCGGTTAACGCACGGCGGGATACCTTCGGAATCGAGCCGTTTCCCACGCCGCCGTATCGACAGGGCGGCTTTTTTGCGCCCGTTTTTTGCATTGCTCCGAAATTGCATTCCCGCGGTTCGGCTCAAAGTGGAGCGGTTTGTCGCAATCGGTTAGGCGAACGGATGTTTGTTGACATAATTACAAATTTTTCGGGCTCGTTCGTGCTGTTTCGACAGTAAATACGGTCGAAATATGAGATATTGCAAGGGTTTTCGCATTTGACAAAATGACGAAAGCCCCGCGTGCAGGTAAACAAAAACAGCGGGCGTGCTATTGCTTTTGGTGCACACGATAGGTATAATAAAACCATAGTAGAGGCTAAAAGTGGGTTAAATAGGTTTGTAATCCCACAAAATGCCGCGGAAAGGAGTGTGCTTCATGTTTTACGGTGAATATCGCCATACCATCGATGCAAAAGGGCGTGTGTTCATTCCCGCAAAGCTTCGCGAAAAGCTCGGCGCGGAATTCATGCTCGCAAGGGGCTTCGAGAAGTGTATATGCATTTACCCCAACGATGAATGGGAACGTTTCACCGAAAAGCTCAGCACGCTTCCGATGGCAAGGGATATGAAGCTTATCCGCTACTTCAATTCCGGCGCGAGCGATACGACGGCGGACGCGCAGGGGCGCGTTACCGTTCCGCAGAGCCTGCGTGATTTCGCGGAGCTCGGCAAGGATGTCGTCATCGTCGGCAACCGCACTCATCTGGAGGTTTGGTCGGCGGAAAACTGGGCAAAGGAACAGGCAAGCATCACTGCCGCGGATGTCGAAAGTGCTTTGATCGAGCTGGGGTTCTGATATGGAATATTCGCATTTTCCCGTTATGCTCGATGAAACCGTTTCGGCGCTCGATGTCGTTCCGGACGGAATATACGTCGATTGCACGCTCGGCGGGGCGGGGCATACAAAGGAAATACTTTCGCGCCTTTCGCAAAACGGCAGGGTGATCGGGATCGACCGGGATGCTTCGGCGCTCGAAAACGCAAAAAACACGGTCAAGGACGAACGCCTTATCACCGTGCACGATAACTTCTGCAATATCGCTTACATCCTCTCTTCGCTCGGATACGAAGCCGTGGACGGGATAATAGCCGACCTGGGCGTTTCGTCACATCAGCTCGATACCGCGTCGCGCGGGTTTTCCTATATGCAGGATGCACCGCTCGATATGCGTATGGATACCTCGGCGGCGCTTACTGCGTATGACGTTGTCAATAACTATTCCGAACGCGAGCTTGCACGCATACTCGATATTTACGGCGAGGAGCGCTTCGCTTCGCGGATAGCTTCACGCATCCTTGCCGCGCGTGAAGCCGAACCGATAAAAACCACGCTCGGGCTTGCATCGGTGATCGAAAGCGCGATCCCCGCGAAATTCCGGCACGAGGGCGGCCACCCCGCAAAGCGCAGCTTTCAGGCGATACGCATCGAGGTGAACGGGGAACTGGACTGTATCCCGAAGCTTATTGATGAGGGTATACCGAAGCTCAGAAGCGGCGGGAGAATGGCTGTGATAACCTTCCATTCACTGGAGGACCGGCTGGTGAAAAACGCGTTCAGAACGCTCGAAAACCCCTGCACCTGCCCGAAGGATATACCGGTATGTGTCTGCGGGAAAAAGCCGGTCGTGCGCGTTATAACACGCAAACCGATACTGCCCGGTGCGCGGGAGCTCGAAATAAACACAAGATCGCACAGCGCAAAGCTGCGTGTGTGCGAAAAGCTTTGAAAAACGATATTATCACGACAATATAAAGAGGGAAAAGAAAATGGAAGAAAAAAAGAAAATGCACGCAAGCGGAAACCGTACAGGCGCGAATAACCGCGCAATGACGGTAAAATCGGTGAAATCTGTCGAAAAACGCCGCGCAGCCGGTACAAACGCCGCGGCTTTACATACCGTTCGTGCGCCGCGTGTCGTGAACGTGAAAAAGCAGGATAAAACCCCGTTCCCGTGGTCGGTCATCGTTACCGCAGTTATTTTCACCGCGCTTTTCCTCTTTATGATGATGAACTATGCCGAGGTGGATAAATACCGCAGCGAGATAAACGAGCTCGATAACAAGATCGCAACCATGCAGAAGACACAGGCGACTCTTGAAGAGGATTTCGAAAAGAAGATCAACATAAACGATATCCAGGATTATGCCGAAAACGAGCTCGGCATGGTAAAGAAAAGCACGCTTCGCTCGCACGTTATCACCATCGACCAGCAGGATAAAAGCCTGAAAAACGAGTATGACGACGGTGAAGAAGGCGGGTTCGGGTATCTGCTTGCCGGTATCGGCGAGGTCATACGCGATTTCGCGAAATAATTCACCGAAAATTAACAAAACACCGACCGCGATGTGGTAGGATAGACAGGTATAAAATCCCGCGCGGAAAGATATATTTTTACAAAAGGGTAACGAGGTATATTCTCTTTACCCGTTTGTCTTATTCAAAGGAGCAAATCACCGAATGTCGAACCGGGAACCGAAACCGAAAAACAGCACGACATCACGCATAACCGCCGTCAGGGGCAGGGTGCTGCTTATCGCCGTGCTTGTCTGTATGCTCGCGCTGTGCGCGCGTTTTGCATATCTCCAGGTGTTCGACCCGAACGATTACCGTATCGCCGCGCTCGATCAGTATACGAACTCCGTCACGATCCCCGCTAAACGCGGCACGATATATGCATCGGACGGAACGACCGAGCTTGCGACCAGTGCGACCGTTTATAATTGCTTTATTTCGCCCGTCGATCTCGATGAGGATGACGCGCTTCTGAACAAGATCGCTACGGAGCTTTCCGCCATACTTGATGTGGATAAGGAAACCGTCGTTTCGAAAGGGAAGAAGACAAAATCCAAATATCAGATTATCAAAAAATTCCTCACCGATACCGAGGAAACCGCCGTGCGCAACCTTATCAAGGAAAATTCCCAAAGCACGGCAAATACGTCGCTTGCCTCCGGAAGCAGCATTGCCTATTCCAAAATAATCCATCTGGAGGAAACGACAAAAAGATATTACCGCTACGGCAGCCTTGCCGCGCAGCTTATCGGCTTTACCGGCACGGACAATCAGGGGCTAACCGGTATCGAGGCGAATTACAACGAATACCTTGCCGGCGTGAACGGCAAATCCGTGAAGGCGGCGGATGCCTACGGCAACGAGCTTGAAACCGGTGTCGGTTCAAGCTATATCCCCGCGACGGACGGGCTGAATATCGTCACGACGATCGATTGGTCGGTGCAGAACAGTGTCGAAAAGTATATCAAGCAGGCATATGAGGAGCACAAACCTAACGGCCGCGTTGAATGTATCGTGATGAATGTCACGAACGGCGAAATACTTGCCTCCGCGATATATCCCTCCTACGACCTGAACAATTACAGCGATTTGAACGAGGAATATCAGAAGCTGTACGATCTGTTTATCGGTACGGAGGAGGAACGCGCCGATTACAAAAAGAAGCTCATGTACGAGATGTGGAACAACACGCTTGTTACGCAGACATACGAGCCCGGTTCCACCTTCAAGATGATCACCGCCATCGCCGGTCTGGAGGAGGAGATCATCACCCCCACCACCATCATCAAGGACCTGGGCGTGTATACCTACTACTCCAGCCCCCAGCCCAAGTGCTGGATCTGGCGTCAGGCGGGTATGACCCACGGGCGTATCAACGTCAGTCAGGCCATCGTGGATTCCTGCAACTACTTCTTCTATGAGGTGGGGCGGCTGACGGGCATACAGAAGCTGGACGAATACGCTACCGCGCTGGGGCTGGGACGCTCCACCGGCATTGAGATCGGCGACGCCAGCGGCGTGCTGGCGTCCCCGGAGTGGGCGGAGAGCCATGACCGGAAATGGACGGACGGTCAGACCATCACCGCCGCCATCGGGCAGTCCTACAACCTGTTCACGCCTTTGCAGCTGGCGAACTACGTGGCTACGCTGGTTTCCGGCGGGGAGCACTACGAGGCGCATCTGCTGAAAAGCGTTAAATCTTACGATAATTTGCGAATTATCGGACTTTACGACAAGGGAATGTTGAATGACATGAACCTGTCGGATTCCACCATGGCGGCGGTGACCAAGGGTATGCACGACCTGACCCACGACTCCCTTGCCGGGGCGTTCTCCCGCTGCGTGGTAGAGGCGGGAGCCAAGACCGGCTCGGCGCAGGTGGGCACCGACATCGCCAACGGCACGCTGGTGGTCTACGCGCCCTATGACGACCCGGAGATCGCCATCTCCCTGGTGGTGGAGAAGGGCGGCAGCGGCAGCCTGCTGGCGAACGCCGCCGTGGACATTATCAACGCATGGTTCACTCGCGGCGGCGACACGGCTTCCGCCGGGGAGAACACACTTTTGCAGTGAAGGACACAAGAGAGACACATGAACCCTTACTTTGATTCAAGAGACAAACGGTGCAAGGAGCCCTTCGGCGCGGTTGCCGCCGGCACGGCGGTGCACTTCGCCTTACAGGATGAGACATATTACGGCTGCGAGCTGCTGGTGCGCCGGGAATTTGCGGGCGCGGAGGACGTCTGTCCCCTGCCCCCGGCGGAGGGCGGCTTCGCCGGCAGCTAC
>USHI01000088.1 GCA_900554405.1 uncultured Eubacteriales bacterium
ATATTCCGCCGGTAGGTCTGGAAGCGGCGGGCTGCTTCTGAACAGGGGCGGCAGGAGCCGCGGCAGGCGCTTCTTCTTCCTCGTATTCTTCGTATTCTTCGTTTTCTTCGTATTCCTCTTCACCCTTGAAAAGGTCGCCGAGACGGTTCATAAGTCCCATTTTTGTTCCTCCTGAAAATTTATGTGTTTTATTTTTCTGCTTCCGTATTCGCCTTCGGGCGGGCGCCGAATATCGCGCTGCCGATCCGAACCATTGTCGAACCGTTTTCGACCGCCGTCAGGTAATCGCCGCTCATCCCGAGCGACAGTATCTCCATATATACATTATGGACTTTCGCAGCCGAGATGTCAATAAATATTTTTCTCATTTTGCGAAAATATTCGGCATTTTTTTCTTGATCGCCGCTTTTGGGCGGGACAGCCATCAGACCCGACACCCGTATGTGCGGCAGATCCGCGAGATATTTGCAGAATTCGAGCGCGCATTCCGGGCGGATACCGGATTTGCTTTCCTCGCCGCCGATATTTATCTCGACAAGCACCGGCATGATGATCCCGTGCTTCGCCGCCTGCTTTTCGATCTCCGAAGCAAGGCTTTCGCGGTCCACGGACTGTATCATATCGACCTTGTCGATTATATACTTCACCTTATTTGTCTGCAAAGCGCCGATAAAGTGCAGCTTTGCGCGGGTGCGATCGATCCTTCCGTATTTTTCCAGCACCTCGAAAACACGGTTTTCGCCGATAAGCGTCACGCCGCAGTCGATGGCGTAATTTATATATTCCGGCGGCACCGTTTTCACCGCCGCGAGCAGCTCCGCCCTGCCGCCGAGCTCGCGTTTGATCCGTTCCACGGATTCCTTTATCTCTTCGCGGGTGTTCATCAGGTTATCCTCATTCCGTCGTAAATATCGTTGCCCTCGGTAATGACGGTATCGTGCAGCGAAAGCCGTTTTTTTGACGAATAAGCGATATCGTTTTCCTTCGGGTAATCCGGGTCCGACGGGATACTGCATATGCAGTGACCGCCGTAGGTATAAATGACCTCGGTTTCCTTGAATGTCACGCGCGAGCCTGTCACGACATAAACGCCGGTAACGCCGTCCCGCACGCGAAGCGCCTTTGTGCTGATCCGAAGCCCTTCATAGGATGCGCGTGTCAGCTCCACTGTTTGGCTGCGCGAATAATCGAAGCTTTCCGGAAGCGTTTTCGTGCTGAAAACAAGTATGGTCATATCGCGGTCGGTACGGTTTATGCGGCGTTCGAGCGTCATATTCAGCACCGTTCCGCCGGAGTACTGAAAGGTTATCGGATAGCTCGCCCCGCTGCGGTAGGATTCCGCGGTGCGTTTGTCCAGCGCCAGCGCGATATACCATGTGGAATCGGTGACGATCTTGCCGGAGGAGCCGCTCAGGACATTTTCATCCGGGACGGAATCCGAAAGCCTGTCGAAATCATCGCCCGTGAGCGATTCGAGCGCGGCAACGGTAAAAGCATTCTCGTATCCGTCCACCGCGGAATAATAATACCCGGATTCGGGCGCGACGACACGATAATTTTCCCCCGTGAGCGAGCGTTCCAGTTCCTTCTTTTCGGCGGTGAGCGCGCTTATTTCGGCGGCGTAGCTGTTTTCCTTTATCGCCGATTGGCGGCGGTTGAGAAGTATCAGCAGTTCTTCCTTTTCGCGCAGGGCGCGGTCGAGGGCGCCGTCGTCGATACGGCGGAGCAGTGCAAGCGTCAGCTCGGCTATCTGGCTATCGATCACCGAAATGTTTGTTGTGAGCGCACCGTTGGGCAGGCTGCTCTTCCGCAGCACCTCAAGCCGTTTGTCGATCTCGCCGATACGGTTCTGCGCCTCCACGTCGGCAGGGTCGGAATAGGTCACGGCTACATCCTGCCCCTTCCGAACCTTTTCGCCCTCCTCCACAAGCACGCAATCGGTGCCTTCCGCGCCGGAGGGGATCGCCTTTTCATCGCGGAACAGGAAGGCGGTGAGCTCCGCGCGGTCCGAAATGCTCGCATAAGCGGCGGTTTCGGTTTCGATCATCGTACCGACATTGAGCATCAGCTGAAGGAAAACATACGCGACTATCGAAACGGCGATTATCGCCGTGCCGAACTGCGAAAAAAACCTTTTCGCCGCGGCAAGGGCGCGTTCCCTGCCGCTCTTTTTAACCGGTGCGATACGGCGCACGGCGGTAACGCCGCGCTTTTCCGCTTGCCGTTCGGCAGGCAGGTCTTTCCTTTCCTCTTCCATGTTTTTTACTTCCTAAACCTCTATGATCTCGTCAAAGCCGATCCGCGAAAGCCACGTGAGCTGGCGCTTTGCATAATGCCGCGTGTTCAGCTTTATATTCTCGCGCACCTGCCCGAGCGCGCACTCCCCCGCAAAATACGGGTAAAATTCCTTGTATCCGATGGCACTGCCGGCAGTCGGTGTCTGTGCAAGGCCGCGAAGGTAAAGCGAATATACCTCGTCCTCCAGCCCGGCACGGAACATTTCGTCCACGCGCGTGTCGATACGGGAATACATTCTCTCGCGGTCGGCAGGGCGCAGAAGAATTCTTTTTACATCATACCGCGTGCCGGCGCGGCGGCTTTCCGCATCCAGCTCGGTCTTTGTTTTGCCGGCGGTATAAAATATTTCCAAAGCGCGCACGACACGCTTGATATTGTTCGGATGTATTGCGGCGGCGGAAGCCGGATCGACATTTGCCAGCCGTTCGTGCAGCGCCTGCGCGCCGTTTTCCCGCGCAAAATCATAAAGCCCGGCGCGTAATTCCTCGTCGCATTCGGTTTCGGCAAGCGATATGCCCGAAACTAACGTATCCACATAAAGCCCCGTACCGCCGACGACCACCGGCACCCTTCCGCGGGAATGTATATCCGCGGCGGCTTTTCCGGCAAGCGAAACGAACCTTGCCGCCGAAAACGACTCCCCGATATCGGCGACATCGATCAAATGGTGCGGTATCCCGTTCATTTCGGCTTTTGTGGGCTTTGCCGTGCCGATATCCATGCCGCGGTAGACCTGCATCGAATCGCCGCTGATTATTTCGCCCCCGAGCTCCCCCGCGAGCGAAACGGCATATGCGGTTTTTCCGGATGCCGTCGGGCCTTCTATGACGATCATCGGTATTTTTTCCTTCAATGCAACCTCCCGCATAAAGTCAAAAAAGCGTTATCCTATGTACATCGCATCCCCGAAGGAGAAAAAGCGGTACTTCTTTTCCACCGCCTCGCGGTAGGCGTTCATCGTGTTTTCATAGCCGGCAAAGGCGCACACAAGCATTATCAGCGTGCTTTCCGGCAGGTGGAAATTGGTTATGAGCGCATCCACGCAGCGGAATTTCACCCCGGGGTAGATGAATATGGATGTTTCGCCCTTGAAGGGGTGCACCTCCCCGTTTTCTCCGCAAACGCTTTCGAGCGTGCGCACGCTTGTCGTACCGACGGCAATGACCCGCCCGCCGCGCGCGTGTGCGGCGTTGATACGCTGCGCCGCTTCGGGAGTCACCTCGATATGCTCGGAATGCATGACATGGTTCGTGAGATCGTCCTCCTTCACCGGGCGGAATGTCCCCAGCCCGACATGAAGCAGCACGCGGACAATGTCCACGCCCTTTTCTTTTATCGCTTCAAGCAGCTCCGGCGTGAAGTGGAGCCCGGCTGTCGGCGCGGCGGCGGAGCCGTCTGTACGGGCATAGACAGTCTGATAGCGTTCCTTATCCGCAAGCTTTTCGGTTATATACGGCGGAAGCGGCATGATGCCGATACGATCAAGTATTTCGTTGAATATGCCGTCGTATTCGAAGCGAATAACGCGTATGCCGCCGTCCAGCACATCCGTGACCGTGCCCGAAAGTTCGTCCGAATAAACGATTTTAGTACCGGGCTTTGTTTTTTTGCCGGGGCGCGTAAGGCACTGCCAGCATTCGCCGCCGGCCCGGGACACGCGTGAAAGCAGCACCGTTTCTATTTTGCCGGTGTGCTCCTCCGCCGTGCCGAAAAGGCGCGCCGGGATAACGCGCGTATCGTTTATCACGAGGCAATCGCCGGGATCAAGTTTGTTGATAATTTCCGAAAACACGCTGTGTTCGACAAAACCGCTTTTGCGGTCCAGACAGAGCAGCCGAGAAGCATCGCGCTTCTGCGGCGGAGTTTGTGCTATAAGCTCGTGCGGCAGCTCGTAAAAATAGGACGAGCGCTTCATCAGATCCATTTTTCGATTCCCTTTTTATATCATTACGCCGTGGCGCGGAATAAACTGTACAAACGGGCATTTCGAAAACCTGACGCGGCAGGCGGTATACCCGTTCGGATAATATATTACTACAATCCCGGCGATTTTTCAACACAAGGAAGGGAAAAACTTATGAAAAAAGAGCTTGTTTTCCGCGGGGCGGCGACGGCGCTCGTGACCCCGTTCGACAGCGCCGGAATCGATTTCGCCGCAATGGCGAAAATGATAGAATTTCAGCTCACAAACGGCATCGATGCGCTTGTCGTATGCGGGACGACCGGCGAATCGGCAACTCTTTCGGATGCGGAAAAGCGCTCGCTCATTGAATTTACGGTACGGCAGACCCGAGGCAGAGTACCCGTTATCGCGGGGACGGGCGGCAACTGCACCGCCCGCGCCGCAAGTCTTTCGGAATTTGCCGCAAAGGCCGGCGCGGATGCGCTCCTTGTAGTCACGCCGTATTACAATAAATGCACCCAGGCGGGGCTCGTTTCCTATTACAGAACCATTTCCGAAGCATCCGGGCTGCCTTATATCGCATACAGTGTCCCCGCACGGACGGGAATGCGGATAGAGCCGCGCACCGCGCTCGAGATCTCGCTCGACAAAAACGCCGCCGGGCTGAAGGATGCGGGCGATTCGATATCCGAAACGGCAAAAACGATATCGCTTTGCGGTTCGGCGCTTCCGGTTTATTCCGGCAACGACGACCGAATACTCCCCGTGCTTTCGCTGGGCGGCAAGGGTGTTGTCTCCGCGGCGGCAAACCTGATCCCGGGCAGCATAAAGCGGCTTTGCAGCCTTTATTTCGATTGCCGCGTTTCGGCGGCGGCAAAGCTGCAAACGGCGCTCATCCCGCTGTGCGAGGCGCTCTTCCGCGAGGTGAACCCGATCCCGTTGAAGGCGGCACTTGCCGCCGAGGGAATGTGCCGCAATATCCTGCGCGCACCGCTGACAGAGCTTTCCGAGCAAAACCTCCGCGCGCTTACCGAAGCGATATCCGACTTCCGCGCGGAGGGCGACACCCGCCTCTGAAAGCACCCTATAAACGCAGAAAAACGGTGTGGCTGCCGCGCAGCCGCGCCGGTTTTTCCTGCCCCGCGGCAAAGCCGTCACCTATGTGCGGAAGCGCAAAAAACTTTTTGCTCCCCGGGGCAAAAATTCCCGAAAAGCCCTTGTGATTCCCGAAAACGGTGCTATAATGCCTGTGTATATAAATAAGGAATAAGCAAGCAATATAAAATTCCGGAGGGTACATTTATGAAGAAAAGATTGTTTGCAATTCTGATCTGCCTTGTTCTGGCGGTCGGAATACTGCCCAATGCCGTTTTTGCGGCGGGCGAAGAACACGCATCTCACTGCATCTGCGGCAGGGAGACAGCCGAGGCCGGCGGGGCATCCCACTACCACGGCACCAACACCTGGACAGGCATAAGCAGCCTTGACGAAATCACCGGTCCCGGCAGCTATTACCTGAAAAGCAACGTCATACTCGGCAGCGCATGGGAGCAGAATATTTCCGGCGAACTGTACATCTGTCTGAACGGGCACGATATTGTAGGCGCAAATGGCAGCTCGGTTATCATCAACAACGGCCGGCTGTGCATCACCGATTGCCACAGCGGCTCCGGGGGCGGGCCCCTCCCCCCCAAACTGAATACTCC
>USHI01000089.1 GCA_900554405.1 uncultured Eubacteriales bacterium
AGGTGCAGGGGCTGCCGTTCTTTGTAAAATATGTCCCCGGCATATGCTCCGCCAGCGGGAGCGTGACCGAGCCGACCCTGACCGTCTCCCCGGTGTATTCACCCGCGGCATCAGCCGGCATAAAAAAGGCTTTCGGCACGGCAAGCAGCAGCACGGCGATGCAGGCGAGTGCCGAAATACAGTGTTTGAAACGCATGGTTTCCGTCCTCCGGAATAAATATCGTTTACATAATACCATGGTTCAATGTTCAATTCAACGGTTTTCGCCTTTTTTGCCGAAAAAATCGAAAAAATCGGATTTTGGTATTTGTATTCGGGAAAAAGTGTGGTATACTGTAGTGCAGAAAAAAGTGAATACGGAGGATTTTCACAATGATGGACAAGGTATTTATCGCCGACCACCCGCTTATTCAACACAAGGTAACGCTTCTTCGCAGCGAAAAGACCGGTTCGAAGGAATTCAGGGAGCTTATCAAGGAAATCACCGAGCTTCTGTGCTACGAAGCCACGCGCGATCTGCCGCTGCGCGAGATCGAAGTGAAAACACCGATCTGCACCACGAAATCCAAAGTCGTTGCGGGCAGAAAGCTTGCTTTCGTTCCCATACTCCGCGCCGGGCTCGGCATGGTGGACGGCACGCTCGAGCTTGTCCCCGCCGCAAAGGTCGGGCATATCGGGCTTTACCGTGATCCCCAGACCTTAAAGCCGGTCGAATATTACTGCAAGCTTCCCGGTGATATCGGAAGCCGCGAGGTGATAGTTCTCGACCCGATGCTCGCCACGGGCGGAAGCTCCATCGATGCGATCACGCTTATAAAGCGCCACAATCCTCTGAGCATAAAATTCATGTGCATAATTGCAGCGCCCGAGGGATTAAAGGCGCTTACCGATGCGCATCCGGATGTGAAGGTGTATTGTGCGGCTCTTGATGAAAAGCTCAATGACCACTGCTATATCGTACCCGGTCTGGGCGATGCGGGCGACCGTATTTTCGGCACGAAATAAAAGGATATCATACCACGGCGGAAGTGCTTGCTGCGCTTCCGCCGAACGGCTATTTTTCGGGGAAAGGAGCGTGAAGCATTATGTACAGGATGTTTATTATTGAGGATGATGCGGCGATCGCACAGGCAATAGCAAAAAGTGCTTCCGCATGGGATACCGAAGCCCGTGCCGCGGAAAACCTGCGCAATGTGATGCCGGAATTTGCGGAATTTTCGCCGCATATCGCGCTTATCGACATATCGCTCCCGTTTTTCAACGGATATCACTGGTGCAGGGAGATCCGACGGATATCCGAAATACCGATACTTTTCATTTCATCCGCTTCGGAAAACATGAATCTCACCCCCGCCATGGAAATGGGCGCGGACGATTTTATCGCCAAGCCGTTCGACAGCGCCGTCCTTGCCGCAAAGATACAAGCCATGCTTCGGAGGGCATACGATTTCGGCGCATCCGGGCGGATAATCGTTCACGGGGATGCAATGCTCGATACCGATTCAAATGCGCTTTTTGTGAATGGTGCCCGCGTGGAGCTTTCAAAAAACGAATACCGCATTCTTTTGTGCCTGATGGAGAACCGCAACCGCCCGGTGAGCCGCGAAAAGCTTATGGAACGGCTTTGGAGCACCGATTGCTTTGTGGATGAAAACACGCTCACCGTTAATGTGAACCGGCTCCGCAGGAAGCTCGAAGCGGCGGGGCTGCACGGCTTTATCGGGACACGCTTCGGCGTGGGGTATATTATAGAATAGGAGGCGCGTAATGTCGGTTTTTCTGCGTTATATAAAGGAACGCCGCGCCTGTATCGCCGCTTTTTTCGGCGGCGCCGCGGTGTATACGGCGGTGATCGCGCTTTACGGGCTTCCCGCTGCGGTCGCCGTTTATCCGTTTGCCATATGCTTTTCCGCCTTCTGCGCGATATTTGTCCGCGGCTTTTTTGTTTTTCGCAAAAGGCACGGCGAGCTTGCCGCATACCGGCCGATGATCGACGATGCTCCCGAACCGAAAACGCTTCCGGAGGAGGATATTCTTGCCGCCGCCATTCGGCTTTGCGGGCAGATAAAGGCGGATAAAGCCGAAGCCGAAGCACGCGCGCGCGATGCGGAGGAATATTTCACCGTGTGGGCGCACCAAATTAAAACGCCCATTTCCGCAGCGCGGCTTTTGCTGCAAAACGAGGACACCGCCCTTTCCCGCGCTCTTTATTCCGAACTGATGAGGATCTCGCAATATGTGGACATGGCGATGACCTACCGGAGGCTCGATTCCGAAACCACCGATTATGTATTTCGCACGCTGCCGTTGGACGGGCTTATCAAGGGCGTTCTGCGGTCGTTTTCGCATGAATTTATCGCAAGGAGGCTTGCGCTTGATTATTCCGGGGCGGAGGGCACCGTCGTTACGGACGAAAAATGGTTTTCCTTTGTTGTCGGGCAGATAATTTCCAATGCGCTCAAATACACGCGCACCGGCGGAATTAAAATATTCATGCGCGGCAGCACGCTTTGCATTGCGGATACCGGAATCGGGATCGACAGTGCCGATCTGCCGCGGATATTCGAAAAGGGCTACACCGGAATAAACGGAAGGCGCGAGGGTTCCTCCACCGGGATCGGGCTTTACCTTTGCAGGCGTGTCTGCGATAACCTCGGGATCGGGATAAGCGCCGTTTCGGAGCCGGAGCGCGGCACGGAAATAAGGCTGCAGCTCGATCAATACGAGCTGCACTTCGAATGATGACAAAAATGTAAGAACCTGTACGGGAAACGTAAGCAGATGCTATGGAGCGCGTTTCCCTTTTTCATATATAATAGCCTCATAAAACAAAACGGAGGTTTTTATGAGTTACCTTGAGGTTTCGGGGCTGAAAAAGATTTATTCGTCGCGTTTCGGAGGAAGCTCCGTTACGGCGCTCAGGGATGTTACGTTTTCTGTGGAAAAGGGCGAATATGTCGCGATCATGGGTGAATCCGGCTCCGGCAAAACGACGCTGCTGAACATTATCGCATCACTGGACACACCGACAGACGGCAGGATAATGCTTGATGGGGCGGATACCGCGAAGGTGCGCGGCTCGGATGCGGCGAAATTCCGCCGCGACAATCTCGGGTTCGTGTTTCAGGAGTTCAACCTTTTGGACACGCTGAACGCCGAGGATAATATTTTCCTTCCGCTGGTGCTTGCGGGGAAGCCGTATTCGGAAATGTCGCATCGGCTCGATATGCTTGCGCCGCGGCTGGGGATCGCCGATATACTGAAAAAATACCCGTACGAGATATCCGGCGGGCAGAAGCAGCGGGTCGCCGTGGCGCGTGCAATGATCACGGAGCCGAAGCTTATGCTGGCGGACGAGCCGACGGGCGCTCTGGATTCCCGTTCGAGCGAGGAGCTTCTGAAGCTTTTTGCCTCGGTAAACCGGTTCGGCCAGACGATAATCATGGTCACTCATTCGGTTCGAGCGGCAAGCACCGCAGGAAGAGTACTGTTTATACGCGACGGCGTGGTGTTCCACCAGCTTTACCGCGGTGGCGATACCGATGAGCAGTTTTATCAGAAGATATCCGAAACGCTCACGCTTATTGCGACCGGGGGTGCAAGGCAATGAGGGCAGGACTTTACACCCGGCTTGCGCTTGACGGCATCAGGCGCAACCGGCAGACATACCTTCCTTATATGCTTGCCTGCGGCGGAACGGTGGGGATGCACTATGTCGTTTCGTTTATCCACCACAGCAAAACCGTCGCCTCCATGCGCGGCGGCGCGATGTTTTGCAGCCTGATGGAGCTGGGGGAATGGATACTTGCGGTTTTTGCCTGCATATTTCTGTTTTATACAAATTCCTTCCTTATGCGGCGCCGCCGCAGGGAGTTCGGGCTTTACAACGTTCTCGGCATGGGAAAACCGCATATCGGGCGGATACTGCTTTACGAAACGGTTATCACCGCCGTGCTTTCCGTTGCCTCCGGGCTGTTTGTCGGAATACTGATATCCAAGCTTGCCGAGCTTGCCGTGGTCCGCATGGCGGGGGCGGAGGCGACATTCGATTTCACCGTATCCGCAGAATCGGTACTGACGACCGCGGCGGTGTTTTCGGGAATATTTCTGCTGCTTTATCTGAAATCGCTTGCGGGGCTGCGCTTTGCCGGTGCGGCGGAGCTGCTCAAAAGCGAAGCGGCGGGTGAAAAGCCGCCGAAGGCAAACTATTTTCTCGGCATACTGGGTGTTGTGGTGCTTGGGGTTGCGTATTACATCGCGGTCACTGTCAAAAACCCGATAGAAGCCATGGCATGGTTTTTTGTTGCGGTGGTCATGGTCATTATCGCGACTTATATGATAATGATATCCGGCTCCGTGGCGCTGTGCCGCATATTGCGCAAAAACAAGAGCCGCTATTATTCACCGCGGCACTTTATCCCGATATCCTCCATGGCATACCGGATGAAGCGCAACGGCGCGGGGCTTGCTTCGATCTGCATACTTTCCACGATGGCGCTTGTGATGATATCCTCCACTACCTGCTTGTATTACGGCGCGGAGGATGCATTTCGTGCGCAATACCCTTTCGAGATCGAAACCACCGTCGTTTTCAAAAACCCCGCACAGGCAAGCGGCGGTAATATCGAAAGGCTGCGTTCCCGCATTTCGGAAACCGCTGCGGACTTCGGCGTTCAGCCGGAAAATATAAAGGATTTCAGATTTGCCTCGATAACCGGATCCGAACACGGTGTTGCTGGCGATTTCAAATGCAGCTACAACCGTTCGGATTACGGCTCCGCAAGGTTTATTGTCTTTATCCCGCAGGACGATTGGAACAATCTGTGCGGGGAATCGGTTTCGCTTGCGGCAAATGAGGCGGCGGTCGTAACGGTGGGCTTCAAGCTCGAAAGCAGCACCGTTTCCTTCGAGGGAGTCTGCCCGCTCGATATCGTTTCGCTGCGCAGCGAACGGAAAACCCCGATCCCCGGGCTGGAATATTCCGTCGCAAACAAAGCGGTGATCATAGTCAAGGATCTTGATGTTATCGACAAGGTATTCACCTCGGTTTACGAGGCAATAGGCTCGGATTACAGATCCTATGTCTGGAAGTACGGTTTCGATACGGAACTGGACGGCAGCACCCAACGAAAGCTTGCATGGAACATAAGCGGGAATCTTGCCGAGCTGGACTTTGATCCGGGGAAGGAATCCGAAGGCTATGCGCAGCTTTACACGGACGACCGCGCGAACGCGCGCGACGATTATTTCGGCTTCTTCGCAGCGCTGCTCTGCCTTGCCGTGGTTCTGAGCATCGTATTCACCTCCGCCGCCGTGCTTATAATTTATTACAAACAGCTTTCGGAGGGCTACGAGGACAGCGCTCGTTATGATATTATGATAAACGTGGGCATGACCAAGGAGGATATAAGAAAAAGCATCAATTTGCAGCTTATCACCGTGTTCTTCCTTCCGCTCTGCTTTTCCGGGCTGCATCTCACATTTGCCTTCCCGATGATACGCCGGCTGATGCTGCTTTTCGGGCTTTCGGATGTGTGGCTCTTCCTGCTCACAACGGGCATCACGTTCGCGGCATTTGCGGTGTTTTATATCTCCGTTTACCGCGTGACATCAAACACTTATCTGCATATTGTCGCACCGAAAAAAAGAGTATAGCTCCTGCGCGGCAAACGAATACCGCAAAAAAGCCCCCGGCGTAAAGCCGGGAGCTTTTGTTGTTATTGATGCTCGTGAAAGCCTTGCAATTACTTGCGGGACTTGATCACAACCGCGCTGCCGCAGATAGCAACAAGTGCAAC
>USHI01000090.1 GCA_900554405.1 uncultured Eubacteriales bacterium
GCCGCGTGCGTTTTATCCACGCCGCGGTCGGAAAGTATGATAATGTTCGCGCCGCCTTCACGCGCGCGTTCGCATTCGGCAAGCATATCCCCGACAGCCTTTTCAAGCGTGTCGGTAATATCGTAGGCGGCGGAAACGCACGCGGCTTTCAGCCCGCCCCCATCAAGCGCCTTTATTGCCGCAAGCTGTTCCTCCGTAAGCAGCGGGCTTTGCAGCCGCAGCGCCGTGCAGGAAGCCTCGGCGTGGATAGGGTGTTTTGCCCGGTTTGGCGGACATACCCCGCCGTATCCGTGACAATCTTTTCGCGCAGGGAATCTATCGGCGGATTTGTGACCTGTGCAAAGAGCTGCTTGAAGTAATCAAAAAGCAGCCTGTGTGTCTTATCCAGGAAGGCAAGCGGTATATCCACGCCCATGGAGGCTGTCGGCTCGCCGCCCGTTGCGGCAGCGGAAAGGATATCCTCGTTTATTTCCTCGTAATTATACCCGAACGCAGCAAGCAGCCTTGCGCGTTCCTCGTCCGTATATTCCGGGGCTTTGCATTTTGCGGCGGGGAGCGATTCCATCGCCGTAAGGTGCTTTGCGACCCATTCGCCGTAGGGCTTTTCGCCGGAATAAAACGCCTTGCATTCCTCATCCGAAATGACCCTGCCCGCAGCCGTATCCACCAGCAGCATCCTGCCGGGCATAAGCCGCGAATTGTATTTTATATTCTCCGCCGGGATATCCAGCACGCCGGTCTCGGAGGAAAGTATCAGCCTGCCGTCCGTCGTTTCGAGATACCTTGCGGGGCGAAGCCCGTTGCGGTCCAGCGTGGCGCCGAGAATGTCGCCGTCCGAAAAGATCACGGCGGCGGGACCGTCCCACGGCTCCATCATCGTTGCGTAATAGCGATACATATCGCGCTTTGCACCGCACACGGAGGGATCGTTGCGCCACGGTTCGGGTATCATTGTCATCACGGCGAGCGGCAGCGGTACGCCGTTCATCATAAAGAATTCGAGCGCGTTATCCAGCATTGCGGAATCCGAGCCGGATGCGCTGATAACCGGAAGCGCGTTTTCGAGTGCGCTTCCGTGCAGCGCGCTGCGGAATATATCCTCACGCGCAGCCATGCGCAGCACGTTGCCGCGGATAGTGTTTATTTCGCCGTTGTGGAGTATTATCCTGTTCGGGTGGGCGCGTTCCCAGCTCGGATCGGTATTGGTGGAAAAACGGGAATGTACGGAGGCAATGGCGCTTTCGAAAAGCTCATCCGAAAGATCGGCATAAAAAGCGCGAAGCTGACCGACAAGGAACATACCCTTGTATACAACGGTACGCGAAGAAAGCGAGCAGACATATGTCTCTCCCGCACCCTCGTTTTCGAAAATGCGGCGCACCGCATAAAGCTCGCGGTCGAACCCGAGCCCCTGCGAAACGCCCTCCGGGCGGCGGATAAAGCACTGCTCGATTACCGGGCAGGTCGCAAGCGCCTTTTCTCCGAGCACGCTTTTGTCGGCGGGGACCTTTTTCCCACCCTTTTTTTCCCCCCCTGTGTCCGATCCAGCCCTCTCGCGGCCCAGCCCCGCCCGAACCGCTCCTTTTCCCCCTGCGCGCCGCTTTGCGGCAGGAAAAACATACCGACACCGTAGTCCCGCGCGGCGGGAAGCCCTTTTACCTCCCTTGCGAAGAACCTGTGCGGTATCTGTACCATTATGCCGACACCGTCGCCGGTCTTGCCGGTTATGTCCGTCCCCGCGCGGTGGCCGAGACGTTCCACAATCGTGAGCGCATCGGACACAGCCCCGTGCGTGGGCACGCCGTTTATATTAACGACCGCGCCGATACCGCAGGCGTCGCTTGCGGGCGCGGTATATTTCCTGTAATTGCCGTTCATAAAAAGGTCGGCTCCTTTCGTTATTCTCCGCTTGCGCCGTAATTTGCAAGCACACGGGCGGAGGGGTCGTTCACATCGCAGCCCTTCCACGCACGGTTCGGCATCCAGAACCCCGGGATCAGCCCTGCCCGCCCCGGGAAGAAGCGCTCGAAAATATCGCGGTAAAGCAGCGATTCTTTTGTAAAGGGAGTATTGTATGTATACTGCCGGCAGCGCGCTTCGAATTCCTCGTCGGTATAAAGGTCTTCGGCATACCGCTTCAATATGTCCGCCATGGAATGACCGACGGCATCGCTGAACGCCGCCTTTTCGCGCCAGAGTATATCCTGCGGGAGCAGGTCGCCCTCAAAGGCGTGGCGGAGAAGGTATTTTCCTTTTCCGTAACGGTTCAGCTTCAGTTCCGGATCGATACTCAGAACATATTCTGCAAAGGCAAGATCACCGAACGGAACGCGCGCTTCAAGCGAATTTTCGGAAATGCACCTGTCCGCACGCAGCACGTCGTAAGCATAAAGCTCGCGCACGCGCTTTTCGGATTCCTTCTGAAACTCCTCCGCATTCGGTGCGAAATCGGTGTATTTGTACCCGAAAAGCTCGTCGGAAATTTCGCCGGTGAGCAGCACGCGCACCGGGGTGTTCGCGCGGATATACCGGCAGACGAGATACATACCGATCGAGGCGCGCACGGTGGTGATATCGTAAGTCTCGGTCGCATATATCACCTCGGGAAGCACTTCCGTAACATCGCTGTCCGTCATGAACACCTCGGTATGCTCCGAACCGATATATTCCGCTACCCTGCGCGCATATTTAAGGTCGATCGCATCGCGTTCCATGCCGATGGCGAAGGTCTTTATCGGGGAAGCGCTTTTCCGCGCCGCAACGGCACATACAAGCGAGGAATCCAGCCCGCCGGAGAGGAGAAAACCGACGGGAGCATCCGAATCCAAACGCTTTTCGATCCCTGCCGTGAGCAGCCTGCGTATGTTCGCACAAACATCTTCCAGACCGTCGCGGCTGTATTCCTTCACGGCGGATATATCGCGGTAGCACACGAACCTGCCGCCGGCGTAATAATGCCCCGGCGGGAAGGGGAACACCTGCGTGCAAAGCGGACAGAGGCTTTTTGCCTCGCTCGCGAAAAGTATGCCGCCGTCCTCCGTCGTGCCGTAAAACAGCGGGCGGATCCCGAACGGATCGCGCGCGGCGATAAGCTCGTCCTTTTCGGCATCATATATCAGCGCAGCGAATTCGGCATCCAGCATGGAAAACATTTTAAGCCCGTATTCGCGGTAAAGCGGCAGTATCAGTTCGCAATCCGAACCGCTTCGTGTGCTCAGTACCGGTCCCAAACCCGAACCGCTTGCGAAGCGGCAGCCCTTCGCTTCCAGAGCGCTTTTAAGCCCGCGGAAGCCGTACAGCTCGCCGTTGCAGACCGCCATATTGCCGTATTCATCGCAAAACGGCTGCATACCGCTTTCGTCAAGCCCCATTATCGCAAGCCGGTGAAAGCCGAGTATCACATCGCCGGATGCGGCGGTGCGGCTCATATCCGGACCTCTTTTTTCGGTTTTCGCAAAAGCCTTTTCGAATTCGCCTATATCAATACCGGCGCCGCGGTAACCCATAACAGAACACATTTCAAAACCTCCGTATTACGGATGCTCCCGCGGCGTAAATGGCTGCTATCTCACTCCGTAAAGCAGTTCGCCGTAGGAGGGATAAGGCCATGCCTTCGAGCCGGCGACGGATTCCATGGAATCCACCGCGCTGCGCAGCGCAGCCATATCGTCGAGCACATCCGATTTGAAGAAATCGGCAAGCGCTTCGGCATCCGTCATTTTCTTTGCCGCATCCACATCCGATTCCAGCTTATTTGCGGCGGCAAACGCGCTGCCCATAAGCCCGCAAAGCGTGCTCAGCACGCTTTCCTCATAGGATGTATCCAGTGCCGCGGAAACGGCGCGCTTTTTGCTTACCGCCTCCGCAAGCGATGCGGAATATCCGCTCATCGCGGGGAGCACATCCTTTCTTACCATGTCGAGCATGGTAAGAGCTTCTATATTTATAACCTTGTTGTAATTTTCGAGCTTGACCTCGTGGCGGGCTTTGAGCTCGGTTTCGGTGAGCACCTTGTGAGAGGTAAAGAGCTTCACGTTCTTTTCATCCATAAGATGCTTCAAAGCATCGGGCGTGGTTTTCAGATTGCACAGCCCGCGCTTTTCCGCCTCCGCCACCCAGGATTCGTCATAGCCGTCGCCGTTGAAGATTATGCGCTTGTGATCGCGTATCGTTTCGACAATGAGCGTATGCAGCTCGGATTCGAAATCCGAAGCCGATTCCAGCCTGTCCGCAAACTGCCGCAGCTCCTCCGCAACGGAGGTATTGAGCACGGTGTTCGCGCAGGAAATGGATGCCGCCGAGCCGAGCATACGAAATTCGAACTTGTTGCCGGTGAAGGCAAACGGGCTTGTGCGGTTGCGGTCGGTCGTATCCCGCGGGAACCTGGGAAGCGTATGTACGCCGATCCTCATGAGCTCCTTTTGCTTGGCATCGTACTTTTCGTCCTTCTCCACGGCTTCGAGTATCTCGGAAAGGTCGCTGCCGATAAACATCGAAACAATGGCGGGCGGTGCTTCGTTCGCACCCAGACGGTGATCGTTGCCGGCGGAGGCAACGGATATTCTCAGAAGCTCCTGATATTCATCCACTGCCTTTATAACCGCGCAGAGGAAAAGCAGGAACTGAGCGTTTTCATAAGGAGTTTCGCCCGGCTCGAGCAGGTTCACGCCGGTATCCGTGCATATGGACCAGTTATTGTGCTTGCCGCTCCCGTTCACTCCTTCAAAGGGCTTTTCGGTGAGCAGGCAGACAAGCCCGTGGCGCTTTGCGATCTTCTGCATAAGCTCCATCGTGATCTGGTTATGGTCGGCGGCGATATTCGTCGTCGTGAAGATCGGTGCCATTTCGTGCTGCGAAGGGGCGACCTCGTTGTGTTCGGTCTTGGCAAGCACGCCCAGCTTCCAGAGCTCCTCATTCAGCTCCTTCATATAAGCGGCGACACGCGGCTTTATCGCACCGAAATAATGGTCGTCAAGCTCCTGCCCCTTGGGCGCGTGGGCGCCGAAAAGCGTCCTGCCGGTGTATATGAGGTCCTTGCGCTTGTCGTAAAGCTCCTTGTCGATCAGGAAGTATTCCTGCTCCGGTCCTACAGAAGGAGTTACTTTCTTGGAAGTGGTGTTTCCGAACAGTTTTAACAGACGCAGGGACTGTACATTCAGAGCTTCCATGGAACGAAGAAGCGGTGTTTTCTGGTCAAGCGCCTCTCCTGTGTAGGAGCAGAATGCAGTCGGAATGCAGAGGGTTGCGCCTGCTGCGTCCTGACGAACGAAAGCCGGTGAGGTGCAGTCCCATGCTGTATATCCTCTTGCCTCAAAGGTAGCACGCAGTCCACCGGACGGGAAAGAAGATGCATCCGGCTCGCCTTTGATCAGCTCTTTACCGGAGAAGCTCATCAGTACTTTGCCGTTCGGCATCGGTGCTGTGATAAAAGAATCGTGCTTTTCTGCAGTTGTACCAGTCAGCGGCTGGAACCAGTGTGTATAGTGTGTTGCTCCTTTTTCAATTGCCCATTCTTTCATCTCATGTGCAATCGTATCTGCAGTAGCAAGATCCAGCTCACCGCCTTCTTCGATGATCTTTTTCAGCTTCTTGTAAACATTTTTTGGAAGACGTTCCTGCATTACAGTGTCATTGAATACATTTTCGCCAAAGATTTTGGCCGGATTTACATATTCTCCCATTTTCTTTCTTCCTTTCCATTTGTGAATTTTGCGATGCGACCTTCCCGCCGGACTCTAAAAAGGTCCTGATACAAGAAAAAGGGGTTCTCAAAAAGCAGCTAAGGAAAG
>USHI01000091.1 GCA_900554405.1 uncultured Eubacteriales bacterium
CAACATTTCCAACACCGCCGAAATCACGATCATCGTGCAGGGCGGCGAGGATGACGAAAGCAAGGATGCCTCTTCTTCGGGTGCCGCATACGGAGCGGAGGAAAAGAGCGGCGGGTTCCCCGTCTGGCTCATCATAGCGGGTGCGGCGATAATTCTCGTCGCGGCAGCCGTGTTTATCATTTTCAGACGTTCTGCAAAGAACAAATAAAACAACCAAAAAAAAGAAGGAGATTTTTTCGTATGAAAAAAATCATCGCGATGCTTCTTGTCGCTCTGATGGCAGTTTCGGTTTTTGCCGCCTGCGGTAACGACGAAGAAAGCAGCACCCCCGATTTCGGCACTTCCAAGAACGAATCATCCGCAGCGGCAAGCTCAGAGCCGAAGCACGAATCCTCCGAAGATAAGTCTTCTCAGGCAGAATCTTCCACGGATGAATCCTCTGCGGACGACAATTCTTCCGAATCTTCGACAGATGAAAGCTCGAAGGGCGGCGAAGATGAACCCAAGGTAGAATATACCAACAAGTTCATCTCCTGGGGCAAGCACGTCAAGCAGGTCATAGTCGATGTCCGCGCTACCGATGCTACCTCGCTCCGCCTTTCCAAGATCAACGCCACCGTCAATAAGGGCGATGTCGGCGTTTTCACCTCCGATTACGGCAAGACCATCAAGGCCGACGGTCAGACCTATGAGGATTTCGCCGTTGCAGTTTTCGAATACGACAAGGCTGTATTCTCCTATGTCAAGAAGTCGTTCAGCGATGTAGGTAAGGCTGCTGCCGATACCGCTATCCCCGCAGACGGCTATGTTGTGGTTATCTACAAGACCGAAACCGCAAAGATCAAGGCTATCTCCGCTCTCGGCGATAAGACCGCAGTCTTCCCGCACGGGTTCTGCGTCAACCGCGGCCTTTGGGCGACCATCAAGAACGGCACCGCCACTGTCGACGGCAATGTTACCGAAGCCGAATACGGCACTCCGATCTGGGATATCAATTCCAACAATGTTCTTTGCAGCTATGCACAGTTCGAAGTAAACAAGTACTTTGCTTCCGCAAAGGTCTATCTCAAATACGATTCCGAAAACCTCTACCTCGGCGTTGTTGTCGATAACCCCGAACACGACTGCCCCGTCACAAGCGCAAATGTCGGCAGCATGTACAACTACGAATGCATTCAGGTGAATGTTTCTTCCATGAGCGCGGACAGCCAGTACATGAAGGATCACTGGGATCACCAGGTCGATCAGGATGCCGCGGGCAAGAACATAGTCCGTCAGTACGGCTTCTGTGTCAATAACGACGGCGAATCCCTTTCCACGCTTTGGATGGGTAACCCCACTACCTTCACCGGCAAGACCGTTTCCAAGCGCGACGATGCCGCAAAGAAGACCTATTACGAAGCATCCATTCCGTGGTCCGAGATCGGCGAAAAGGGCAGCCCCGTAAAGGTTCAGAAGGGCACCGAGATCAGCTTCTCCGTTTCCATCAACTGCGGCAGCTCCACCAGCACCTTCAAGAACATCACCCTGCGTGACGGCGGCGGCATAATCGGTATCAACGACTGGTCCAAGCTCCCCGTTATCACTCTCGGCTAAAAAAGCAAAAACACCAGAGGTAAATTCAGTAAATGAAAATCGGAATAAATCTTTACAGCTTCCATGGTCTGATGAATGAGGATTCGCTCGGCTATAAGGGCTGCCTCGATAAGGTTCGCGAATTCGGGGTCGATGCCGTCGATTTCAGCGAGGACGGCAGCTACGACCACGAATCCTACCTTGAATATGCCCGCAAAGCCGGCGCCTATGCGCGCGAGCTCGGGATCGAGGTGACCTGCTTCTGTGTCGGCGCGGATTTCCTTAACCGCGATACCGATGCGGAGATCGAACGTGTCAAGGGCATGGTCGATGTCGCAGAGGCGTTCGGCACCAAGCTCATGCGCCACGATGCAACACCCGGCTACCCCAACACGATAAAGACCGGAAGAAGCTTCGATACGGTGCTCCCCACCCTTGCGAGAGCTTATCGCGAGGTGACCGAATATGCCGAAAAGAAGGGTATTCGCACCTGCATAGAAAATCACGGCTTCTTCGCACAGGATCCGGAGCGTGTCGAAAAGCTTATAAATGCCGTCGGGCATCCCAACTTCGGCGCGCTTGTCGATATCGGCAATTTCGCCTGCACGGATGCGGACCACAATTATGCGGTCGGGCTGATGGCGCCCTATGCGTTCCATGTACACGCCAAGGATTTCCACAAGAGAAGCGGTTCGCTCGATAACCCGGGCGAGGGCTGGTTCATGTCCCGCGGGGGGAACTATCTCCGCGGCGCCATAATCGGCCAGGGCGATGTTCCCGTGCGCCAGTGTATCAACACGCTCAAACGCGCCGGGTATGACGGTGTCCTCTCTATCGAATTCGAAGGCATGGAGGATCCGCTCAAGGGTATCCGTATCGGCGTTGATAATTTAAGACGCTTTATCAACGGCTGAATGCAATGATCTGAATTCCGCTACGGGGCGCAGCTTTTTGCGCCCCGTAGCGATATTACCGAAAATGTCTGAATCTTCCGTAAAACAACGTGATAAACGCAGGCTGCGCAGAATAGTTATCTGCGTTGCCGCCGCCTTTGCGCTGCTCGGCGTGCTTGCCGTTTGCGGCAGGCTTATTTCCGAAAGACTTTCCAAAAAGGAACCTTCCGTGAGCGAGCTTAACGAGGCGAAATTTTTCGAACCCGATTATTCAAAGGATCTTTCCTCCGATACGGCTTATCTTGCGCTCGACAGTAAGGTCTATTACACCCGTTACGGGCAGGTCACCGTGCTCGAAAGCGGAGAGCCGGCGGAAAATCTCCCACAGTGCACATTTTTCCGACGTTATTTCGATTGTCTCCAAAACGGCGACAGCTCGGCTTACCCCTCGTTTTTCACCGCAAAATGCCTGGCGGACGAAAATTTCACGCTCCCGGAACGCTTCACGAAGCAGGGGGTATACGATATCCATGTCACGCTGCACAGTATGCGCGGCGATGAAGGCTCCGAAGGGCATTACGAGATATATGAGGTAAGCTACCGTATTTTTGAAAACGACGGGACATTTCGCCGCGATATCGCACCCGACGATACGCGTACACTTGTCTTTGAAATATATGTTTCCGGCGAAACGGTCCAGATAAACGCGATCGGCTACCGCGCCGGCTGAGAAAGCGTGATAACATGAAGATTGATTACGAAAAGGAACTCGCGGCATTCGAAAAGCGTATTGCCGCATTGAAGGGCAGAGCCGACACCGCTTTGGGTGCGCTCAAAAGCGAGATCGTTTCCATAAAGGAGCGCGACCCTGCCGCGAAAAGCAATGCAGAGGTGCTGCTGCTTTACCCCGGGCTTCATGCCGTGCTTGCGCACCGGGTTGCTCATGCACTTTACAAAAAAGGTATGTTTTTTGCCGCGCGCGCGGTGAGCCAGGCCTCGCGCAATGCCACCGGGATCGAGATACACCCCGCAGCAGTTATCGGTAAAGGGCTGTTTATCGACCACGGTTGCGCCGTCGTTATCGGCGAAACGACCGTCATCGGCGATAACTGCACCATTTATCAGGGCGCAACGCTCGGAGGTACCGGCAAGCACGAGGGAAAACGTCACCCGACCATCGGCAATAATGTCATGATCGGCGCGGGCGCCAAGGTGCTCGGCCCGGTCACCGTGGGCGATAACAGCAAGATCGCCGCAGGCGCCGTCGTGCTTAAGGATATCCCCGCAAATTCCACGGCGGTCGGTATCCCGGCGCGCATTGTCCGCGGCGAGCATGTGGACGGCCCGCAAACGCTCGATCAGGTCCATGTGCCGGATCCCGTCGCTTTGGAGCTTGCCGCGCTGCGCGAAAGAGTCGCCGCGCTGGAAAACGAGCTCGAAGCCAAAAAATAATCAAAAAATATCTTGACAAATCGGCGCGTATGTGGTAACATATAACGCGTTCCGAATAAGCGCCGTTAGCTCAGCTGGATAGAGTAACTGGCTACGAACCAGTAGGTCGGGGGTTCGAATCCCTTACGGCGTGCCACGAAAAAGCACTTGCGAAAAGCAGGTGCTTTTTCAGTTATATTCGCTCGCCTGCCGATGAGTGATATTGCCCTTGCTATGGGCTTTTTTTGTTTGCTCTTGACAAAACGCGAAAAAAGTGATATATAGAATATCTGTTACATAACAAACACTTTATAAACGCCGCGCCGAAGGCACGGCGAAAACGGCAGGAGGCAATATGAGCAAATACCGGGCGCTTTGGGAATTTATCCGTGCAAGCGGCGAGCCGGAGCTGACATTGACATTTTCGCAGATCGCGGATATCGCCGGTGTTCCGCTCGACCATTCGTTCCTGAAATATAAAAATGAACTGCCGGAATACGGCTATGAGGTCAAAAGGATACCGGTGAAGGGGCAAACGGTGGTTTTTGCCGAAAAGGAGCAGGCATGATCCGAAGGATGCCTGCGGAAGGGAATATTTATATAAAAAACAGGATCGTAATTCTGCCGATTTGCCTTGCCGCGGCGGCGGAGGTGTCGGTCGCTGCCACGAGCGGCAATGTCACGCTGGCGCTCCCGCAGGGCGGTGCGGATGTGGTATATACATCAAACAGCGGCAGGCTGCACACGGGTCGTTCCCATGAACGCAGCGGTGATATTTATGTTTTCGGCGGCGAGGGCAGGATCAACGTAGTAACTTCCAGCGGTGATCTCGGAATAAAATAAACAGGACATGGAGAAAAACGATGAAAACACTTAAAACGCTACAAAGCCTTTCCGGACTCGGGAGGGTACTTAGCAAAATAGCCTTTGTATTTTCGGTGATCGGAGCCTGCGGCTGTATAGCCGGCATTATTTCTTTGAGCTTTGCGGAGAGCGAGCTTATAAAGCTTGGCGGAGTAACGCTTCACGGGTTGATATCCGAGCATATCGGGGCGGATGTGAAAAGTATTATCGCTGCGCTTTCCGCCTGGATCATTGCCTGCGCGGGCGAGGCTGTCGTGGCAAAATTTGCCGAGCTGTACTTCAAAAACGAGCAAGGCGCCGGAACGCCCTTCACGCTTGCGGGCGCGGCGGAGCTTATGCGGCTCGGTATACTGGCGATTGCCGTTCCGGTTGTCTGTGCTGCGGCGGGGGGGATCACGCGGGGAATTGTCGCCGCGATCATAAGCGCGGAAAAGGCTGCGGATATAAGCATTTTCGGGGATTCCGGGAATTTCGCGCTCGGTATGATGTTTATTGTCGCATCGCTTCTTTGCCGCTACGGTGCGGAGCTTGCGGAAGGCGGCAACGCGAAATGAGCACCTCGCGCGAGTACATACAGTTTGTCCTTGATCAGCTTGACGGTATCGAGGATATCACGTTCAGAAAAATGTTCGGCGAATATATGATCTATGCCCGGGGCAAGCCGGTGCTGCTTGTCTGCGACGATTGCGTGATGGTCAAAAAGCTGCCGCAGCTTGCGGAAACGATGAAGGATGCACCCGAAGGAATACCGTACGAGGGAGCAAAGCCGCATTATATTCTGGATATCGAAAACCGCGCGCTTGTAAGGGAAGCCGTGGAAATAGCCGCTTCGGTGACACCGATCCCGAAGCGTAAAAGCAAAAAGGCGTGAAGGGATACCTTATGGAAAATAAAAGCAGTATCACCGCGCTTATGAGCGCGTTCGGCAGGGCATTTCATGCCGAAAACGAGGAACATCCCGTTTTTAAGGATTATCTTGCAAAAGAACTGCTGACGGCGGAGGAATATTCCGCCGTGCAGGGGT
>USHI01000092.1 GCA_900554405.1 uncultured Eubacteriales bacterium
CTCGCGGGGGACGATTCCTTTACCGTTGCCGTGGTGGGCGACGGCGCATTCACCGGCGGCATGATATACGAGGCGCTCAACAACTGCGCCGGGATGGACCGGCTGATAATTGTCCTGAACGACAACGACATGAGCATTTCGCCGAACGTGGGCGGAATGAGCAGATATTTTTCCAAATTCCGTTCAAGCGCGAAATATTTCCGATTCAAAAGCGGTGTCAAGCACTTCTTCGGCTCTGTCCCGCTTATCGGCAACGGGCTTATACGCGCCTCACGTGCGGCGAAAAACCGCCTGAAAAAAATACTTTTAAGCCAGAATTTCTTCGAACAGTTCGGGCTCGGGTACTACGGTCCGGTAAACGGCAACGACGAAAAGCATCTCGAAGCGGTCCTGCGCGAGGCAAGGAACGACGGCAAATGTTCCGTTGTACATATATGCACGAAAAAGGGCAAGGGCTATGTCCCTGCGGAGGAACACCCCGAATGCTTCCACGGCGTTTCGGGATTTGATATAGAAACCGGCAGAATAAACAAAAGCGCGCGGGAAAGCTTTTCCGAACGGTTCGGGAAGCTTATCTGCGACCGCGCCGAAAAGGACGGGCGAATTGTCGCCGTCACCGCCGCGATGCCGGACGGAACCGGGCTTTCGGGCTTTGCAAAAAGGTTCCCGGAACGGTTTTTCGATGTCGGCATAGCCGAGGAGCACGCGATGACGTTTTCCTGCGGGATGGCGGCGCGCGGCTGCATTCCGGTCTTTGCCGTATATTCAACCTTCATGCAGCGTGCTTACGATCAGTTTATCCACGACGCGGCATTGCAGGGGCTCCATGTGATACTCGCGCTCGACCGCGCGGGCATTGTCGGGGGCGACGGCCCCACCCACCACGGCATTTTTGACGTTGCCGAAACCGCAACCGTCCCGGGCGTGACGGTCTATTCCCCCGCGACATTTGCCGCTTTGGAGGAATGCTTCGACAAAGCGCTTGCCGCGGACTGCCCGGTGGTGATACGCTACCCCCGCGGCGGCGAAGCGGATCTTTCCGGCGCCGCGCTCACACGTGCAAGCGGCGATATCGCATATTCCGACACCGGATCGACCCGGCCGGAAACGGCGCTTATTACATACGGAAGGATATCCGAAGCCTGCGCCGGTGCGGCTGCCGCCTGCCCGAGGACAAGGCTGATACTGCTGGAAAGGCTCGAACCGCTCGATACGGACACGCTCGAACGGCTTGTAACGGGCGTGCGCGCAGTTGTCGTGGCGGAGGAAGTGATAAAAAGCGGCGGGATCGGCGAACGGATATGCGCCCGGCTTTCCGAACGCGGCGCGCTCGACGGAAAGAAATTCCGTATACTCGCCATCGACGGAGTATTCCCTCCCCACGGAAAAAACGAGCTTTTATTATCCGCGCTCGGGCTCGATAAAGAAAGCATTGTGAAAACGCTTAAAGAGCTTTCGGGCGGTGACATTCAATGAGAACAGATACTTATCTTGCCGAAAACGGTTTTTTCAAAAGCCGCACAAAGGCAAAAAGCGCAATAGACGAAGGGCGCGTTTTTATAGACGGCAAAGCCGTCACGCGCGCGTCCGAGGAATACTGCGGCGGCGAAATAACCGTTTTGGGCGGCGAAAAATACGTTTCCCGCGCGGGATTGAAGCTGGAACACGCACTGGAATGCTTCGGCATGGATGTCCGCGGGGCGGTTGCGCTGGATATCGGCGCTTCGACAGGCGGTTTTACCGATTGCCTGCTGCAGCACGGCGCCGCGCGGGTTTACACGCTTGATGTCGGCAGCTCGCAGCTCGATGAAAGCCTCCGTGCCGACAGCCGCGTTATCGCAAGGGAGGGCTTCAACGCCCGTTATGCGCGCAAAAGCGATTTCCCGGAGGAAATATCGCTTATCGTGATGGATGTTTCCTTTATTTCGCAAACGCTCATTTACCCCGCGGCCGCGGATATACTCGGCGCGGGCAAAAAAATGATAACACTTATCAAGCCGCAGTTTGAAGCGGGCAGAAACCGTATCGGCAAGGGCGGCATCGTGAAGGACCGCGACGGCAGCGTGATTGCCGACGTGCTCGCGGCGATCGATATATCCGCGCAGGCAAACGGAATGCGCAGGTGCGGGCTGTGCGATTCGCCGATAAAGGGCGGCGACGGCAACCGCGAATACCTTGCCCTGTTCGAAAAAACAGAAAAGACCGAACCGTAAAGGAACCCACGGAAATGACAGTAAAAAGGGTACTTCTCTTCCCCTCCGCAAAAAGCGGCGTTATAAGCGAAGCCGATATCGCGGAGGTGGAACGCGAACTGGATAAAAACGGAATAGAGCATATACGGTTCGGCGAGCTGAGCGGCGATTACGATGCGATAATATCGCTCGGGGGCGACGGCACCATGCTGAATGCCTGCCGGCTTGCCTTCGAAAACGGAAAACCGATACTTTCCGTTAATTTCGGGCATCTCGGATACATGAGCGGGCTTGAAAAGCGCGAGCTGAGCGCGATATCGGCGCTTGCCGAAGGGTTCGAAACAGAAAGCCGTATGCTGATAAGCATCACCGTGCGACGCGGCGGGCGCGAGATCGCCTGTGTAAACGCGCTCAACGAAGCGGTGATCGCCCGCAGGGCGGACGGCGACATAGCCTCCACCGCCCTTTACTGCGACGGTACCGCCGTTTGCGAATACCGCGGCGACGGGCTGATTATCGCCACGCCGACAGGCTCGAGCGCATATTGCATGAGCGCCGGCGGCCCGATACTGGATACAAAGCTCGAAGCCTTTTGCGTTTGCCCGATATGCCCGCATTCGCTCGGCGCGAAGGCAATGGTTTTTTCGGCAAATTCGGTGATCGAGGCGGTATGCCGGAGCGAGCGCGGCGGGAATGACATTCTTCTTGCCGACGGGCGCGCCGTGACGGAGCTCCTGGCAGGCGATACCGTCACCGTCACACGGTCCGAAAAGGCAATACGGCTTATCCGGATAAAAAAAGACGCGTTTTATGAAACGCTGTATAAAAAATTCGTTCAATGATCGGCGGAAACAACATGAAAAACATCAGGCAGGCAAAAATACTCGAGCTTATCCGCGAACAACGGTTCGACACGCAGGAGGATCTTCTGAAAGCGCTGTGCAATTCGGGCTTCAATGTGACCCAGGCGACTATATCCCGCGATATCCGCGAGCTCGGGATAATCAAATCCGAGGGCGAGGACGGCGATTACCGCTACCGCGTGAGCGCACGGCGTGAACACGGCGATATCAACGGCAAGCTTGCCTCCATTTTCCGGCAGGCGGCCTTCGCGATCGACTGCGCAAACAACCTTATTGTTATAAAGACATATACCGGAATGGGCAGCGCAGTGGGCGCCGCGCTCGATTCCATGGAGATAGAAGGGGTCATCGGCACGCTTGCGGGGGACGATACGCTCCTGATGATAATCAAGGACAACGAACGCGCCGCCGTTATTACCGCGGAGCTGCGCGAAGCCATAAGCTGAAACCAGATCACAAAAACCACGAAAGCGTAAAGACGATGCTTGATTCCGTATACATAGAAAACATAGCACTGATCAAAAAGCTGTCGCTCGATATCCCGGCGGGGTTTACCGCCTTCACGGGGGAAACGGGCGCGGGAAAAAGCATAATAATCGATGCGATGCAGCTTCTCTGCGGTGCGCGGAGCGACCGTGCCGTTATCCGGCACGGCGAATCCGAAGCACTTGTGGAGGGGATATTCGGCGTTTCCGGCACGGAAGCGATATCCGCGCTGGCGGAAAACGATATAACGCCGGATGAGGACGGCACGGTGACCGTCACACGCAGGCTTTCCGCAGACGGCAGATCGAGTGCAAAGATAAACGGAAGGGCGGTGCCGGTATCGCGGCTGAAAGCCGTCGTTTCGGCGCTGATGTCCATCCACGGGCAGCAGGATACGCTTGCACTTTCCGACCGTGCACGTCAGCTTGCCATGCTTGATTCCTTTGCCGGGGACGAAGCCGAACGCGGCGAATATTCAAAGCAATACGGCATATATACCGATATCGCCGCCCGCCTTGCACTTTTGGAGGAAAAAAACCGCGAACGCGATTACCAGCTCGATATGCTGCGCTACCGCATGGGCGAGCTGAAGCGGCTTGCATTGCGGGAGGGCGAAAAGGAGGAGCTTGAAGCCAAGCGCGCCATTCTTGCCAACATCGAAAAGATCGCCGAAAAGAGCGCCGAAGCCTATAACCTTCTTTATGCCGGAGACAATTCGGCGGCGGAATCGGTTTCAAACGCGTTAAATGCGCTGAATGCGCTGCGCGGGATAATACCCGAAGCCGAATCGCTGTGCGAAAGGCTGGATGCCGCGGAATGCGAAATAAAGGATATCGCCGAAGGGCTGGGCGGATATACCGAATCCGAAAACACCGGAATGAGCCTTGACGAAACCGAATCCCGGCTCGAAGCGATCCACCGCATGGAATCCAAGCTGGGCACCGATGCCTCCGGGTTCGGTGCGCTCATGGATGAATGGCAGAGCGAAATAGAATCCTTTGAAAACGGCGAGGAGCTTCAAAAGCGGCTGCGCGCCGAGCAAAGCAAAGCCGGGGAGGCGCTGCGCACGGCGGCAAAAGCGCTTTCGGACACAAGAAAAGCCGCCGCACGGAGGCTTTGCGAAAGAGTCTGCGGCGAGCTTGCCGCCGTGGATATGCCGGGCGTGACATTTACCGTGGACTTCCGCGAAAAGGAACCTTCACCCACCGGCACGGACGAAATAGATTTCCTTATCGGAGCGAACCGGGGCGAGCTGCCGGGGCCGATATCCAAAATCGCCAGCGGAGGCGAGCTTTCACGCATCATGCTCTGCCTTAAATGCGTTTTTGCCGACAGCGAATCCATAGGAACGCTCATATTCGACGAAATAGACACCGGCGTTTCCGGCGGCACGGGCGAAAAGATCGGCGCAAGGCTGAAGCTTGCGGCGGGCGGCGGGCGGACACAGGTCATCTGCGTTACCCACAGTGCGCTTATCGCCGCCAAGGCGGATTCGCACTTCCGCATTTCCAAATCGGTTTCGGGCGAACGTACCGAAACGCATATCGAGCGCCTGGAGGGCGCGGCGCGCCGCAGCGAGCTTGCGCGGCTCATGGGCGGTACAAATATCACGGATTCGGTGCTTGCGGCTGTGGACGAGCTTCTCGAACGCGGCTGAACACCTTACCGATATACACTTTCCAAAATACAGAAAGGAAATTACAATGAAAAAACTCACAGCATTACTGCTTGCTCTGCTTATGGTATTTACCGTCGCAGCGCTTTCCGCCTGCAAGGAAAAGGGCGGCGAAGGCAGCAAAACCGCGGACGAAAGCAGCAAAACCGAACAGACTGCATCCCCGAAGCAGCTCTTTATCGATTCCCTGCGCGAGCTTTCCGCCGAATCGACAAAGCTCCCGACAACCGGCAAGACCGATTTTTCCGGAATGCAGGTGTCCTTCAAAGCGAACGGCTCTGTCAAAAACGGCATATCGGCTATCGACCTCGGCGCGGACCTTAACGGCGCGTTCAATATGAAGAACGAATCGTTTTCGCTCGACGGCAAATTGAACCTTCTCGGCGACACGCTTGATGTTTACATCGGCACGGACGGCGAAAACACCTATTTTGACCTGCCCGGCATTCTCGAAAAAGCTGTCCGCCTTGACACCTCCGCCGGTACCGATGAAGATGATGATACCGATGACGGCGATAATTATAGCGGCGGGCGGGGGGACCCTTGCGGGCTGTTTCCTCGGAA
>USHI01000093.1 GCA_900554405.1 uncultured Eubacteriales bacterium
GTCAGCCATTTTCGTCCTCAATTTCGGTACCCAAAGCTATGGGTCTGCCGCATAAATACTGCTTTGCAGTCATAGGCTTTGAGCCTTCGGGCTGAATTGTTTCAAGCGCAACCGCTTCTTTCTTGCAAGCGACAATAAGCTCGTTATCGCTTTTAAGCACCGCGCCCGCCGTGCCGTGCATATTTACAACTCGGCTTTTTATTATTTTTATACGTTTGCCGCCCGATATAAAGAAAGCTACAGGCCACGGGTAAAAGCCGCGCACCGCATTGTGAACCTCGTCGGCGGTCATATCGTGAAAGCTTACTTTCGCCATTTCCTTTTTAATAATCGGCGCTGCTGTCGCTTTGCTTTCATCCTGCTTTATAGGGGTAACGTTTCCGTTTTCAATATCGGCAAGGGTCTTTACCAGTAACTCAGCGCCTATAACCGAGAGCCGCTCAAAAAGCTCGCCCGCGGTTTCTTCCGCGCCTATTTCGGTAACCGCGGTTTCTAAAATATCGCCCGTGTCCATACCCTCGTCCATTTGCATTGCGGTAACGCCCGTTTCCTTTTCGCCGTTTACAATGCACCACTGTATGGGCGCCGCACCTCTGTATTTAGGTAAGAGTGAAGCGTGCCCGTTTACACAGCCGTATCGCGGCAGGGTTAAAATTTCCGTAGGTAAAATTTTACCGTAAGCCACTACTGCTATAGCATCGGGTGCAATATTTCTTATTATCTTTTCCGCCTCGCCGTCGCGTAAGGTGCGCGGCTGAAAAACGGGTATTCCGTGCATTTGGGCGCATACCTTTACAGGCGGCGGAGTAAGTATTTGCTTTCTGCCCACGGGCTTATCGGGCTGGGCGAAAACCGCCGCAACGGTGTGACCCGCGCCTATCAGCGCCTCAAGCGTTTTAACCGCATAATCGGGGGTGCCCATAAAAACTATTTTCATTCCATGTCCTCGACTTCATCGGGGGTGTAGGTTTCTTCCGCTTTGTCGATATACAAAACACCGTCGAGATGATCTGTTTCGTGGCAGAAGCAGCGGGCAAGCAGTCCGTCGCCCTCCGCCTCGTAAACGTTGCCGTTTCTGTCCGCCGCGCGGACCTTGACCCAAGCCGGGCGCTTGACCCTGCCGTAAAGCTCCGGTACGGAAAGGCAGGCTTCAAGCTCCTCCTGAACGCCGCGCGTTTCGATAATTTCGGGGTTTATCATTTCGAAGCGCTTGTCGCCGATCTCCACAATGACAATACGGCGCAGCACGCCGACCTGCGGCGCGGCAAGACCGATCCCCTCTGCCTTGTCGAGCGTTTCATGCATATCATCAAGCAGGGTAAGTATTCTCGGGGTGATCTTTTCGACCTTGCGGCTCACCTTGCGGAGCGTAGGGTCGCCTTCTTTTAAGATGTTCAGCAGTGCCATGGCGTGTTATCCTCCTATACGACGGTCGGGTTGGCATCAAGCTCCGTGCGGACGCTTTTCGGTGCTTCGCCGATCGCTTTGCAATACAGCTTTGATAAAAACTCGCGTGTGCGGGCGTTGTCCTTATATTTAAGTATTATGCGCTGGCGGTATCTGCCCATTACTTTGTATATACCGTTTCTGAAAGGCCCGAACTTGATTATTTTAACATCCGGGTATTCGCTGCCGTGAAGCGCGAGCAGATCGGTGTCGAACCGCAGCGCATAATCGGCACATTCGGTTTCCGAAACGGAGGAAAATGTAAAAACCGCCATCGAGCAAAACGGAGGGAAAACCACCGCCTTGCGCAATATGATCTCGCTTTCGAAAAAGCTTTCGTAATCCTGCTTTGCGGCAAGATTCAAGGTTTCGTTATCCGGGTTGAAGGTCTGCAATATCGCCTTGCCGCGCCCGCCAGCGCGCCCGGCGCGCCCGACAAGCTGCGTTATGAGCGAAAAAGTGCGTTCGCCCGCGCGGAAATCATCCGCATACAGCCCGGAATCGACCGCGACGGCACTTGCCAGACGCACTCCGGGGAAATCCAGCCCCTTGCTTATCATCTGCGTGCCGATAAGTATATCGCTTTTTCCGGAGGCGAATTCGCCGATAAGCCTATCGTGCGAAAACTTTCCGCCGGTCGTATCCGAATCCATCCGAGTGACGTGCATTTCCGGGAAATCCCGTGCGAGCTCGTCCTGCAGCCGCTGGGTTCCGAACCCGGAATATCCGATGTGGCTCCCGCCGCATACAGGGCAGCTTTCCGGGATCGCCGCGCTGAAGCCGCAATAATGGCAGGAAAGGCGGCGAACGCCGCGTATGCTTCCGGCATATGCGTGGTGCGTGAGCGAAACGGAGCAATTCGGGCAGGTGAACACATAACCGCAATCGCGGCAGGAAACATGGCTGTTGTAGCCGCGCCTCCCGATATAAAGCAGCGATTGACCGCCCTCGGAGCGTGTATTTCTGATCTCCTGTGCAAGCCGTCTGCCGATCAGCTTTTCGGTAAAAAGGACGGTGTCGTCATCACGCATATCCTCGATAATGACTTGCGGCAGTTCGGCCGCGCCGAACCGTTCTTTGAGCGTGAAAAGGCTGTAAATGCCTTTCTTTGCCTTATAAAAGCTTTCCACCGACGGTGTCGCGGAGGCAAGCAGCATAAGCGCCTTGCGCTCGCTGCACCTGAACCTGGCAACGTCGATCGCGCTGTATTTCGGTGTGAGCTCGCTTTTGTAGGTGTGCGACTGTTCTTCGTCGATAACTATAAGCCCCAAATGTTCAAGCGGGGCAAAAACGGCGCTTCGCGTGCCGATAACGACATCTATATCTCCGTTGCATATCCGGCGGTAGGTATCGATCCTTTCGCCGGCGGAAAGCATACTGTGCACGACGGCGAGTCGAGCACCGAACGCCGCGGCATAAACTCTTACCGCCTGTGCCGCAAGCCCTATCTCCGGGACAAGCACTATAGCCTGCCTGCCCTTTGCGACAGCGTGCCGCACCGCTTCGATTATGACCCGCGTCTTTCCGCTGCCAGTCACGCCGAAAAGCAGTGCGCCGGCGGCGGTGCCGGTATCAAAAAGCCGGTTGATCCCTTCGAGTGCCTCCGTTTGCCCCTTGTTGAGCGTGAAAGGGGCTTCCTCGGGAATATCTCCCAATTCGTATGCCTTGCGCAGAACCGTTGTTTCGCGCTTTTCGGCAAAGCCTTTTTTGCAAAGCCCGTTAATAACGGAGGCGGAAAATCCGCCCAGCTCCTCCGCTTCGCGCAGTGTCGGGGCGGGATTGTCTACAAGAAACGCAAGAAGCTCCCTTTGGCGCTCCGTGAGTCCGTTTCCGGCTTCCGCGGCTTCCGCCGCCTCGCGCGGCGAAATAGCAAGGCATACGGTATAAAGATTCTTTTCGTTTATCTTTTCCGGTACGCGCGTTCCTTTTTTCAGCGTTCCTTCCCGCGTGAGTGCGGCAAGGAGCTTTTTGCACTCCTCGCCGAATTCGGCGGTCAGTTCGCGTTCCGCGGCGGTGCCCTTTGCGGCGATAAAGCGTATCAGTACCTCCGCCGCATCGTTCAGGCCGGTTGTGTCCGCTCCGTCGGCGATCGAAAAAACGGTTTCGCTTTCCAGATTTATGCCGGGCGGCAGGATCGTGCGGAATGCGCTTCCGAAGGTGCAGAAAAATCGGTCGCTCATAAAAGCGCAGGTGCGGATAAGCTCCCCGCTTATCGAAAATGGGTAATGCAGCACCCCGGCGATCGGCTTTATCCGCGGGAAATCGCATTCGTCGTCAAGACCGACTACCGCGGCGCTGACATGGCGGTTGGCGTTTCCGAAGGGGACTGTCACAACCGAGCCGATCTTTATCTCGCCGCGCAGAGATTCGGGTATGGAATAGCAATAATCCCGGTCTATTCCGTATGCGATATCGATTATCCGCACACGGGCATAGCAGCCGTGCATTGCGGTCAGTCTGTTATGATCTTGTATTCGCCGTCATGAAGCTTTTTCACGGCGACGGATACCGCCTTTTCGTGCAGAAGAAGCTCGGCTTCCTCGCAGGGCTCCTTGGCGATACGTTCGGGATCGTTTCTGTGCTTTTCCTCGAACTCGCGCTCCTCGTTTGCTTTGTCCACAATGTGCCGTGCGCATTTTGCCGTGGCTATAACGAGCTTGTAGCGGTTTACCTTGCTGTTTGTCATTTCCTGGACTGTGGGTTTGAGCATCATGGTGAATTACCTCGTATTTATAAATAAGTTCGTTGTTGGTCAAATCGTTTTTCGGTGGGAATGCTATCCGTTTATCGCTTCCGCGAGCGCTTCCGGCGTTTCGGCGGAGCAGATGATGTGTTCGCTGTCGGTGATGATAACGGCGCGTGTTTTTTTGCCGCAGGAAACGTCTATTACTCTCCCGTCGTTCTTTGCATCCTGCACGAGCCTGCGCACCGGCAGCGAATCCGTGGAAGCGACGGTAACGATCCGTTCCGCACTGACATAATTGCCGAAACCGACATCTATCAGCTTCATTTTGCGCCTCCTATTCGATATTCTGTATCTGTTCGCGGATCTTTTCCACCGTGCTTTTTGCTTCGATGACAAGACGTGCTATCTCGCCGTCGCTTGCCTTGGAGCCGATGGTGTTCACCTCGCGGTTCATTTCCTGAACAAGGAAATCCAGCTTTCTGCCCACCGGAACATTCTCGGCGACGATGTTTCTGAACTGCGAAAAATGCGAGCCGAGCCGTGCGAGCTCCTCGCTGATATCGGCGCGGTCGGCAAATATCGCGCATTCGGTGAGCAGACGCGCTTCGTCATAATCGGCGCCGTCCAAAAGCTCACGCACGCGGGATTTCATCTTTTCGTTTGCCTCGCGTACCGATTCCGGGGCGCGCAGCGCGATCCTTTCGCGTATGCTTTCGAGCAGTGCCAAATGGCCGAGCACATCGTCGTAAAGCTTTTCGCCCTCCGCTTTGCGCATCGAATCGAAAGCGCAAAGCGCCTTTTCCAGCACGGGGAGGAGTTCGTTTTTGATCAGTTCGGTGTCCGTATCCGGCTTTGTGCGGGTGAAAACATCGTTCTGTGCGGCGACGGTCTGTATAGTTACATCGCCGCCGAGCGAATAACGCTCCCGTATGTCGCGCAGCAGTGCGACATAGGTGGCGAGAAACTGTTCGTTCACCGCAAGACCGCTGTCGTCCCCCGCGATGCTTTCGACGGAGATGTAAATATCCACCTTTCCGCGGGATACCCGCTTTGAAACAGCCTGCTTCACGCAATCCTCGAGCGCGCCGCAGGCGCGGGGAAGCTTTATGTTTGTATCGAGATACCGGCTGTTTACCGATTTTATCTCGCAAAGGATATCGAACGTTCCGACGCTTTCGCGGCAGCGCCCGAAGCCTGTCATGCTTTTGACCATGTTGCGGTCCTCCTGCTGTGCATTGGTTTTATATATGTTCGTATCGTAATATTATATCACGGATGTGCCGTTTTGTCAATGAAAACGCCTGCCGAACAGCTTGTCGCGAATATTGCGCACATAAAAGAATGAAAGCTTTTCAAGCGCGAGGTCATAAAGCGCAAACACCGCGTTCCCGGCGGCAAAAAACGCCCAGTCCGGAAGCAGCACGGTTTCGCCGGCGGTAAAGACCTTACGGAACCCATACAGCAGCAGGCAGAACGCGGCGTTGAAAACGGCAAACCGCGCGGCATACGAAAGCGCACGGGGGCGGATTTTGTGAAGGAACACCTTTAATACCGGGTAATATCCGGCG
>USHI01000094.1 GCA_900554405.1 uncultured Eubacteriales bacterium
GCCGCAGCCGCGCCCGCCAATGCAAGCGCCTTTTTCTTATCGATACCGTACCGATGTGCTCCGCCGTGCTTTTTGCCGCCCCGTTCCGCCGGACGCTTTTTCCGCACCTCCGGAATTTTCTCCCGGCACGCGGGGGCTTCCGGCTCCGGCTCCGGCTCCGGTTCCGGTTCGGCTTCGGGCGCAGCGTTTTCCGGGATCATGTCAAGCTCGCCGAGCGTGAGCGTTCCGTGCACAAAGCGGTAAAGCATATCGTATACCTGCCGAAGCGAAGGTTCGCCGCTGTATGCGCAATCCGAGAAAACGCCCGGTGTCGCCACCTGATAATAGGTATGCACCGTTTCGCGCATCATACCGCTTTTCACGCAGGAACGAAGATATTCGTAAAACAGCGCAAGATATTTTCCCGCCGTTTTCGGGTTTTTCACGCCCTGGTGGATCTCCACCTCCGCGCCGAAGCCCATTTTGCGGCAGATATCGGTAAAATCCTCCATCGCGCCGCACGGGTCGGTCGCAAGCGTGTCGTTGAATGTCAGGTTGGGCTGCATTGTCACGGCATCAAAACCGACATCAAGCGCCTTTTCGCACCCGCCCGCCTGATAATATGGGATGAAAATACATTTCAGCCCGCGGGAATGTATATATTTCACGCATTCCGCCGCGAATTCGGCTTCATCATCCGCATACTCGCGGGATATGCTCTCCGTCGCCCAGAAAAACCCGCCGAGCCGCACCCCTTCCGGCGCTTCCGCGGCAAAGCGTGCGAAAGCCGCATCGACAAACACCCTGTATGCGGCGACGCGGTCCTCCGTCGTGAGCAGCTTTTCGGCAATTCCGTCGCCGTTTATATCGCCGTAATCGCCGCCGGAGCATTGCGGCACCGGCGCGGTGAGGTAAACGGTAAAGGGCTTTTCACCCCTGCCGCCGAGCGCGGCGTTGACCTGCGCCACTGCCGAAGCGAGCGAATGCAGGCAGCCCTCCGGAGCAAAAAACGCATCCAGCAGCGCGAAAGCATCATCGAGCGTGGCGGCGTTCCCGCCGTAATACGCCGAAGCGCCCGAGGGGCAGCTCCCCTGTGCGGGAAGGAATATCAGCCCGTCGAACATACGGTCGGCTATAACGCCGTCCTTTATATACCCGACATACGGCAAAAGGCTTTCCGGAGTGATAAGCGGATCGTATTTCGGGTTGCCGTAATAAATGAGCGGGATATCGTAAACTCCGCCCAGCGCCCCGCGCGGGCAGAAGCCCTTATCCGGTGCCGGCTTTACCGCCGGCAAGCAAAGCTCCGCGGGCGTGCGCCCGGCTGTGCACCCGGTGCTGCCGTACACCCTGAAATTGCCGCAGAAGGCGTGCACCTCCACGAAAAATTCGGCTGCGACATAGCGCGCCGCGATCGGCTTTTGTGCCGAAAAGCGGTAAACGGCGCGCGCCGGTTCCCCGAACGAGGCGGGGTACGGCGCCGCAACGCTGCCCGCAAGGTAATAATCCGTGCCGTTTTCGGAAACGAGAATATCCACCCTTTCCGGGCAGTATATCCCCATTTTGCGCGCATGGATAAAGGATATTTCGATCTTGTCGACATCGCACACTTCGCCGAGATCGACGCTTATCCGCCTGCCGACACCGCGGTAAAAGTGCATCCAACCGCCGCCGTAGGGCTTTTCGGGGTCGCCCGTCGTGCCGTCGGTTATCGATATTCCGGTATTGTTTTCGTATTTGCCGTAGCTTTTGGCGGAGGGCACAAAGCCCTCCGCAAGCACGGCCCTGCCCAATGCAAGATCGGTATTGTTCATAAAACCTGCTCCGTTCCCGGAACGCAGCCCGTGCGTTCGCCGTATTTTACCGCCGTTTCCACACCGGAAGCACTGTTTTTCGCGATATCCTCATCCGGCACTGCCGTGCCCGCGCGGTAAAGCAGCACAACGGTGCTGCCGCCGAAGGAGAAATAACCCTTTTCCTCGCCGCGCTCCACGCGTTCCCTTGCAGGGGCGTTGTTGATCCTGCCGACCATCATCGCGCCGATCTCCAGCACGGCGACCAGCCCGAAGGAATCGGTTTCGAGCAGGGTCAGCTCGCGGCAGTTCTTGCCGAAAACATCGGTGCGCTCCGTTGCGATCGGGTTCACGGTGTGGAGCACCCCGGGGATAAATCTGCGCACAAGCTCGCGCCCGCCGTCCGTAAAGCAGTACCTGTGGTAATTATCCACGGTAAGCCGGTAAACAAACATCTTCCCGCCGGTGAATTCGCCGGCAAGCGCGCCGTCGCCGCCGAGCAGTGTCAATATGTCGTATTCCCCGCCCTTTATGATATATTTTCCGTTTGCGGTGATATCATATACCGTCAGTTTGGAATCCGCCGGCGATACAACGGCGTTCTTTTCGGTGCAGACAACACGCTTTCCCGGCAATATGCGGCGGGTGAAAAATTCGTTAAAGGATCGGTATTCCTCCGCCGGGTATTCGCTCATATCGATACCCGCACCGGATATGAGCCGTTTTATCCTCCCGCGGGAAAGCCGCGAGCGCATATAAGCCCCGCCCAGGTTCGATATCCACCTGCGGCAGAGCAGCCGCAGCAGCAGCCTGCCGGGCTTTTTGCAATAAAGAAAGGTAAGAAACCTTTCCTGATCGTTCTGCTCCGGAAGGATATTTCCGTTTCTGTCCTTTATCATGTCGTTTCCTTTCTTTTGCGGAACAGCGTGGTAAGCCCGCTGCGGATAACGGTTATTACGCCCGTGAGTATAAGCGGGATATAATAAACTATCGCGCGGTTGAGCAGCATTGCCGCAGCGGCGGTCTCGCTTGTCGGGTAAAGGCTTTCGTAAAGCAGGAACGAAACATATTCGTTCAGCCCGATGCCGCCGGGGATGGGAAGGCTGTCCACCGCGACGGAAACACCGATCTGCAAAAAGAAGATATAAATAAAGCTCTTTTCCCCGCCGCCGAGGCTGAGATATGTAAAATACGGCACCGAAAACAGCGCACAGCGCTGCACGAGTGTCTCCAGCAGCAGCCTGCCCAAAAGCCCGCGGCTGCTTTTCAATGTTTTTGCCGCGGCGCGGTATTCGCCGAGCGATTCCGTAAAACGGGCGCTTGTCGCCGCTTTATCCTTTACGAACCGGAATTTTGCTCCGATGCCGATAAACAGCAGCCCGACACGCTTTGTGACCCCGGTGAAGAAAAGTGCCAGCACAAAAAGGAAGGTGACAAACACCGTCGCCCCCGCGCCGATAATGAATACCGTGCGGAAGAGCCTGTCCGTGCCGAAATATCCGGTGAAGAGCAGCGCACCCGATACCGAACCGAGCAGCAGCAGGACAATACGGAAAACGATCGTCTGCATTATCACCGCGGCGGAGGCGGAGGCGGGGGGAGCGCCGTCCCCGGACATTGTCACCGTGAGCGCAGCGGGGCTGCCGCAGCCGCCCGGTGTCGCGGAGGGATAAAAGAAATCCAGCGCGGAATAAAGCGCCGCGCGGAACCGACCGATCCCGAACCCGAGCGCCTTCGATGCCGTGCGCATGAACACCGCATACCCTGAAAAATAAAGCAGCATTATCGCCGCACCGCAATATACAAAGCCGATCCGCGGTGAATTTTTCACAAGCGAAACCAGTGCGCCGATATCGAATTCGCGCACCAGCACAACGGCGGTAACGCCGAGCAGAATAAATATAAGGAGGAAGCTCCACAGCCTGCCCCTGTTTTTGGGTGCTTTATGTTCTTTTATGTTTTCTTCCATCAGTTTTTCTTTCATCCCCGTGTTTAACGCCGTATTATACCTTTTTTGCCCGGAAAAGTCAATGCTTTGAGCGATAACGGCGATTTTTGGCACAAAGGGCTTGACACGGCGGCAGAAGCGGAGTATAATTCACGGCAATAAGTATGAAATGTATGACACGGGAGGAAATGTATGAGCAAGGAAAGAAAGCCCTCGAAATTCGTCGGGATCAGCCGCGTGGGTGAAAAGGGCCAGATAGTTATCCCCAAGGAAGCGCGGGATATGTTCGGCATCGCCCCGGGCGACAGCATGGTGTTTCTGTGCGACAGCCGGCGCGGGATCGCGCTTGTAAAAGCATCGGTTCTGGAATCGGTTGCGGACGGGATATTCAAGCCCGAACCGGAGGAGGAATGCGGGAAATGAGCAACGCGCTTGAATTCCGCGGGGTCGTAAAACGCTACGGCAGCAAAGCGGCGCTTTGCGGGGTCGATCTCACCGTTCCCGACCGTGGCGTTTTTGCGCTTCTGGGTACAAACGGCGCGGGAAAGACAACAAGCATCCGCCTTGCGACAACGCTGCTTTCGCCGGACGAAGGTGAAATAACCGTGCTTGGGCTGGATACGCGTCACGAACGGGAACGCATCCGCGCACAGATAAATATTTCCCCGCAGGAGACGGCTGTCGCGCCCAACCTTACCGTTGCCGAAAATCTCGAATTCATGGCGGGCGTATACGGCATTGCCGAAAAGAAGCTCCGCGCGCGGGAGCTGTGCGACGAATTCGGTTTGGAGCCGGTGATGAACAAGCGCGCAAAAACGCTTTCCGGCGGGTGGCAGAGGCGCGTTTCCATCGCAATGGCGCTTGTAAACCGTCCGCGGCTGCTGTTTCTGGACGAGCCGACATTGGGGCTGGATGTTATCGCACGGCGGGAGCTGTGGGAAATAATACGTTCGCTTCGCAAAAATGCGACGATCATACTCACAACGCATTATATGGAGGAAGCACAGGAGCTTTCGGACAGGATCGCCATACTGGAAGGCGGCGTGCTTGCCGCCTGCGGAAACGCCGGCGAGCTTTGCGAGCTCGCGGGGGCAAAGGATCTCGAAAGCGCATTTGTGAAGCTTGCGACGGGGGGCCGGCTGAAATGAAGCGTACTTTCAATTTTGCATCGCGGAATATAAAAGAGCTTGTGCGCGATCCGCTCGGCGCGGTATTCGCGATACTGCTCCCGCTGTTTCTTTTGTTCGTTTTCCGGCAGTTCGATATCCCGAACGAAGCCTATTTGCCCGAAAATTTCACGCCGGGCATAATCGTCTTCGCCTTTTCCTTCCTGACACTGTTTGAATCGACGCTTGTCTCGCGCGACCGCACCACCGCGCTCATGACCCGTCTTTCCGTCAGCCCGATGAAGCGCGCGGAATATGTTTTGGGGTATCTGCTCTCGACACTGCCCATCGCATTGCTTCAATGCCTGCTCATCACCGCGGCCGGCGTGGCGCTCGGGCTGCCGATGCGCGTCCGCGTACTGCTTGCCATACCGGCGGCATTGCCCGCGGCGGTGCTTTTCGCGCTTTTCGGCGTATTTATCGGGAACATAGTTTCGGATAAAGCCGCGCCCGGCGTTTCGAGCGTTATCGTGCAGCTTGTCTGCTTCACGAGCGGGATGTATTTCCCGAAGGAGCTTGTGGGCAAGGGCTTTGCCGCGGTATGCGACCTGCTCCCCTTCGGCGTCTGCCTGGATCTTATCCGCGCGGCTGTAT
>USHI01000095.1 GCA_900554405.1 uncultured Eubacteriales bacterium
CGCCCTCCGTATTGCCGCCGTCGTCCGCTTCCTTTTCGGAGGAGTTGTCGCCGGCGGTGTTATCGGCTTCTTCGGTATTTGTATCCGTATCGAAAACGCTGTCGTCAAGCGCATCGGATTCGCGGCTGACGGCTATCGCCGCGGCTGCAAATTCGGATTTATATTCGGCAACGCTTTCCCTTTGCGCACGTGCGCGGCGCGAAAGCACCACCCACATCACTATCGCTGCCGCAAGGCAGAGGAAGCCGGTGAAAACCGAAAATTTTACGGATGTGCCGGTGATGTAAAGTGAATCGGTGCGGAGCATTTCGATAAAGCCCCTGCCGAGCCCGTACCAGCCCATATATGCAAGGAATATCTGCCCGTTGAACTTCTTTCTGCGGTAAAACACAAAGAGTATGATGCAAAGCCCGACAAAGTTCCACAGCGATTCATAAAGGAATGTCGGGTGTGCAAAGAAGCTGCCGGTGGAGCGTACTTCCGTTGCGTTGACCTGAATGAGTACGGTGTGGTCGAGCTGCATTCTCCACGGGAGCTTTTCGACCCCTTCCGACCAGCCGTAGGCTTCGCCGTTGACAAAGTTGCCCCATCTGCCGATTGTCTGCCCGAGCATCACCGCGGGGGCAAGCGCATCCAGCATGGAAAGCGTGCCGACCTTTTTCACCCGGTTGTAAACGATAACGGTGAGCAGCCCGAAGATTATCGCGCCGTATATCGCGATACCGCCGCCGCGTATGTTTATCATGTTCAGGAAGCCCTTGCCCTTGTAGGAATCCCAGTTCGTGATAACATAAACAAACCTCGCGCCGATGATTGCGACGGGAACGGTGAACAGCGTGACATTGTAAATATCATCCGCCTTTATGTGCTCCTGCTTTGTGCCGAGCCGGTAAAACAGCAGGAACGCAAGCACGATCCCTGTCGAAAGAAGTATGCCGTACCACTGGATATCCACCCCGAAAACGGTGAAGGCGGTGCGGTTCATTTCGAACATTTCGATACCGAGCCCGGGAAATCCGATCCTTGTTGTCATAAGCTTTTATCCTTTCCTTTTGCGTTTTCCGCAATGCAGATCGCGGAATTATTTATATCGATCGCGCACAGCGCGCGGAAGACATCCTCCTCCGTGAGCGAGCGCAGGATCTCTATGCAGTCGTATTCGTCATAACCGCGGCGCGCATCGGATGCGAAAACCGAGGCGATATCCTCGCCGCTGTCGAAAACCGAAAGACAGTCGGCATAAGCGGCACGCTTCTCGCGCAGGAATTCACCGTGGGTGAAAAAGCTCTTTTTGCGTTCTTCCAACTCGCGCAGGGCAAGCTCCATGACCCGTTCCGGCTCTTTACCGCTGCCGCTGACAGTGATATGCGCCATGCCGCGCATGCGGGAATATCCCGCCCAGAAGCGTTCGCCCAGCAGCCCTTCGGAATAATATCTGCAATAGAATTCGCTTGCTCTGCCGAAGGCGAGCGAAACGGCGGTGCGTATCGCCGCGGCGCGCTTTTCGGCGGCAATATCGTCCGCTTTGTCCGGCGGGAGCTTTATACCGAAGGCGTAAAGCGGTGTAGCCACCGGCAGGTGAAGCATCCGGCGTTCTTCCTTCACGTGCACACCTTCCGGCTTTATCACCGTTTCGGGGCGGCTGCCCGCGGAGGGCGTGAAATACTTCCCGACAAGCTCGTATACCCTTTGCGCATCCGCTTCGCCGCAGACACACAGCGAAAGGTTCTGCGGGAGATAGAAATCCTTGTAAACCCTGCCCAAAAGCTCCGGCGTGATAAGCGAAATGCTTTCCTCCGTGCCGGAAATGGGCATCACCGTCGGATGTTCAAAGTACATCGCCGACGTCAGCCCGCGGCTGACAGCCGTTTCGGGGCGATCGTCATACATTTTTATCTCGCTGCCGATTATCGCGCGTTCCTTTTCGACAGAGGCAGCGCTTACATGAAACGAGCCGACAGAGCGCAGCAGCACTTCCAGATTTTCGTAAAAATTATCCGTCGCGCTGAAGTAAAAGCAGGTATTTTCATATGATGTATAGGCATTTGCGTTGCCGCCGAGCGTGTCGAATTCGGCAAAGGAATCGCTTCCGTCCGCCTGTTCGAACATTTTGTGTTCCAGAAAATGCGCGGTTCCGGCAGGCAGGGTGAATAATTCGCCGTTTTCGAAAAAAACCGTGTCCGCCGCGCCGAAATCGCAGGAAAGGAAGGCTTCCTGCGTGGGGAAGCTCTTCGGGACAAGGATTATCTTCATCCCGCTTTCGTGCGTGGTATAAAGGTATTTTTCTTTTATCAGGCGGTTTTCGCTCGTATAAAAGCAGTTCATTTTTCGCTTGCTCCGAGAATAAATTCGGTGTCCGGAAACACGGTGCGTGCATATGCGGCGATTTCCCCGCGAGTGACGGAGCGTACGCTGTCCTTCAGCTCCTGCGCGGTCACCGCGCCGCAGGGAGAAAGGAACTGCCCCTGCAAAAACGAGGATGCGCCCCCCAGACTGCCCCCGATGCTGTCCACCGAGCGTACAAGCGAAAGCTTTGCGTTTTCCAGCTCCGAACCGGTAAAATCGCCTCTGCCGATGGCCGCAAGCTCGGCATATATTGCCGTGCGCGCTTTTTCCGTGCATCCGGCATCGACCCCCGCGGTGACAAATATTACGTTCTTCCCGACATAGGGGTAGCTGTTGCAGTAATAGCAAAGCCCGTCGCGCTCGCGCACGTTGCGGAAAAGACGGCTCGATGTCCCGCCGCCGAGCATTTCATCGAAAACCGAAAGCACGGCACGTTCCCGCGCGGTTTTTGCCGGCGCGGCGGAAAGCCCGAGCACCAGCACGGTTTGTTCGGTTTCCGCCTTTTCGAACACCGTTTTTAGGTTTTCGGCGCGGGGGTGCAGCGTTACCGGCGGCAGCTCCCCTGCGCGCGGCGCAAACGGAAGGTGCGCAAGAAGGCATTTTTCGGCTGTTGCCGTGTCGGCATCGCCGGCATAGGTAATGATCACGGGCGCTTCGGCAAGCATATTGCGGTAGAGAACCGCAAGCTCCTGCGCAGTGAGCGCGGCGACACGTTCCCTTTCGCCGCCGACAGCGGCGGCAAACGGTTCGCCCGCACACATTATTTCCCGCGCGCGCTTTGCGGCGTAGCCGGGTTTGTTTTCGATCACCGAATCGAGCTCCTCGATCAGGGTGCGTTTTTCGGTTTCGATGCTTTCGGGCGGGAAAAGACCCTCCTCCGTCAGCAGCGGGCGGAAAAGCATTTCGCCCAGAAGCTCGGCGGCGGGTTCGAGTATTTTGTCGCCCTCGAGTGCGTAGCTGTCCGAAAGCAGGTTCATTTCGGCGGTAAAAAGCAGCATTTCGCCCGCGCGGCGTTGAACGTACGCATCCAGTGAGAGGGCGTAAATTTCGTCCTTGCGGATGCAGAAATCGCGCATTGTGGGGTGCTTTGCCGTCGAAAGCGATATCAGATTGGAAAGAAGCGAATAGCCGGATGCCGTTTCGGCGCTCAGCGGCAGCACAAACGAAACGGTAACTGCGGCATTCTTGAAGCTTTCGGTGTGCGCGGCGGCAAAATGCACGCCGCGCACCGGTTCACTGCGGTAAAAATCCAATTTTTCTCCTTAAATAAGCGAGGCGCTGTCCGCATCGAGGTAAAGCTTTGCGTTTTTGTGGCTGCGCAGCGCCGTGGCGGGGCAATCGGTGCCGCAAACGCCGGTGAGCGTGCGTTTTACCGCCTCTGCCTTTGTGGCGGCGGGAACTATGCAGAACGCCGCATCCGGAGCGACAAGCGTGGGAATAGTGAGCGTTATCGCAAAGCGGGGGACGGATTCGATCTTGTCGAAGCAGCCGTCGTGCACCTGCTGCATACGGCATTTGTCATCCAGCATAACGACCTTGACCGCCTTGTGATCGTTGAAATCCGCAACGTGCGGGTCGTTGAAGGCGATATGCCCGTTTTCGCCGATGCCCATAACGATGATATCGCACTTGTTCTGCGCAAGTACCGCTGCATAGCGCTCCGCTTCGATATTAGGGTTCATCGCCGTGCTGTTGATATATTCCACGGAGGCAAAGGGAACGCGCCCGAAGATAGCTTCTTTCAGAAAATTGCCGAAGCTCTGCTTTGCGCCGGCGGGCAGCCCGATATATTCATCCATGTGGAAGCCGTGGATCTTTGTCCAATCTATGCTTTTATCGGCGACAAGCGCTGCAAGAACATCGTTCTGGCTGGGAGCGGCGGCAAAGATCATGTTGATCTCGCCCTTTTCGGCGATCTGCTTTTTTATCTCCGCGGCAATATCCCTTGCGGCGGCGGCGCCCATTTCCGCCCTGTCGGAAAAGGCTTCGTAGGTGAGGTTATCCTTTTTTCCCTGCTTGATAATAGACATTATATTTTACTCCTGTCTGTGGTTATTTTTTATAAACGGTTTTGCCGCCGCTTACCGTTTCGCACACGGAAACACCTTCCGTGAACACGGTAAAATCGGCATCGCAGCCGGGCGCGATAACGCCCTTGCGCTTCATTCCGGCAATGCGCGCCGGGGTTTCGGACATCATTTTAACGGCATCCGTGAGCTCCGCCCCGGCGGCGACCGCCGTGCGTACAAGCCGATCCGTTGTCGCGATGCTGCCGGCAAAGGCTTCGCCGCCCGGCATTTTCGCAACTCCGTCCTCGATATAGCATTCCTGCCCGTTTTCGAGCGAGCCGAGTATGGTTTTGCCCTCCGTCTGCCCGGCGCCGCGCATGGCATCCGTTACCAGCGCGACCTTTGCCGGTGTTTTGGCGCGGAAGACATGATTCAGCATGGAAAGCGGGAGATGCTTTCCGTCCGCAATGACCTCGACGGTGAGCGAATCGATCATATATCCGCTTTCGATAACGCCGGGGAAGCGGTAGCCGTGGCGGCGTGTCAGCGCGGACATACCGCTGTAAAAGTGCGTGAGGTGGGTGTAGCCGTTTTCGACCGCGGCAAGAACATCCTCGTATATCGCATCCGTATGCCCGACAGAGGCGCAAATTCCCTCCTCTTTAAGCCGCCTGCCGAGCGCAAGCGCGCCTTCCAGCTCGGGCGCGACGGACATCCGCGCGATACAGCCCCTGCCCGCGGCAAGAACCTTTTCGTAATGCTCCGGCGTGGGTTTCAAAAGGTATTTCGGATCCTGCGCGCCCGCCTGTGCCACCGAAAAATAGGGGCCTTCGAGGTGCAGCCCGTAGAACACGTTTGCGTAAGCGCTGCTCTTTTTTGCGGCGCGGAAGATATCGAACGCGGCAAAAAGATCGCTGTCCGGGCAGGTGAGTGTCGTGGGCAGCAGTACCGCAGTCCCGTGGGAGGCGTGCATTTCCGCCGCGGTGTCCCACGCCTGCAATGTTCCGTCCAGAAAATCCGCG
>USHI01000096.1 GCA_900554405.1 uncultured Eubacteriales bacterium
CCCCCCTGCCGACAACTTCTTCTATGTTATTCCTCTGCTTGACTTCTTCCAGAAATTCACGCGAAAATGCCATAAGCCGCCTCCTTTCGCGTTAATGCCGAATAATTATTTGTATTGCCACACCTTGGGAACAAACAGCTCCTCGAAGCAGCCGATAGCGTATCTGTCCGTCATGCCGGCGATATAATCCGCAGTGACCTTGCCGACACCGTCCATAAGCGCGTATTTTGTATATTCATCGGGTATCTGCTCGGGGTGTGCGCCGAAATATTCGAAAAGGAATTCGATCATCCCGGCGACCTTGCCGTCCTCGCTTTTGGCAATTTCGTTATAATATACGCGTTCGAACATGAAATCGCGCAGCCTGTCCATTGCATCAGCATACGGCTCTGTAAGCCCGATTCCGTTTTCGGTGCCGTGTTCGATAGCGGCGCGGACAAGCGTGGATATCCGTTCGCTGTGCGTTCTGCCCAGCGTTTCGGATATATCCTCCGGGATATCCGCGGCGGATATGATCCCCGCGCGGACGGCATCGTCGATATCGTGATTGATATAGGCGATACGGTCGGCTGTCTTGACTATCCTGCCCTCGAACGTTTCCGCGGGGATCGGCCCGGTATGGCAGAGTATGCCGTTGCGCACCTCATATGTAAGGTTCAGTCCTTCTCCTCCGTTTTCGAGCAGATCGACTACACGCAGGCTCTGTTCGTTGTGCCGGAATCCGCCGGGAAGCAGGTCGTTGAGTGCACGTTCGCCGGAATGCCCAAAGGGTGTGTGCCCGAGATCGTGGCCGAGCGCCGCCGCTTCGGTAAGATCCTCGTTAAGGCGCAGGGCGCGGGCAATGGTGCGGGCGATCTGCGTTACTTCGAGCGTATGTGTGAGCCGGGTGCGGTAATGATCGCCCTCCGGCGCAAGAAATACCTGCATTTTGTGCATCAGCCGGCGGAAGCTCTTGCAGTGGATGATCCTGTCGCGATCGCGCTGAAATTCGGTGCGGATGGGACATTCCTCCGCGCCTTTGAGCCTGCCGCGTGTGTTTTCGGTAAGGAAAGCATCCTTGCAAAGGAAGCTTTTTTCGTAATCGTAGGTGACGCTCTTCATTTAATATCCCTTTTTGCAAAAGTGACAAAGCCGATAACGGCAATAACTATCGTAAATACGGGCAGAATCACCGCGCCGTGGAGAAGGTCGAGCCCTGCACCGGCACCAAGAAAACCGGCGTTAAGCAGCCCGATAATATCAAGATTCTCGTTGGAGGCGAAAAGCCCTTCGGTTGCAAAATTCCACAGATTACTGTACATCGACGGCAGATAACGGACAATACCTGTTATTTCCGCCCTGCGGCAGAGGGCGTAGATGATATAATTGACAATGTTTCCGAGCGCAAACCAGAGCATGGGGAGTACCGTGGAAACGGGCGTGCTCCTTGTAACGGCCGAAAGCACGAACGCGAGGATCGGGTATGCGACGGTACCGAGCGAAGCAAGTGCGCACCTGCCGATAAACCAAATCCCGAAGGAGCAGCTTTTTACCGTGGTGCCGTCATACCACAGATAGGGCTGAAGATAATCCGAAAAGCCCATCATAATACCCTTGATGAGCCAGTATGCGAGCACGCCGGCTATAAGCGCGGAATAGACCGCGGTGAGGCACGCCGCCAGCTTTGAAAGAAGTATTTTTGTGCGGGATACGGGGCGTATAACGAGCATATTGACGGTCTTGCGGGAAAATTCGGAGGAAACGCTTGCTCCGGCGAGAAACACGCCGAAAACCGCAGCCGCGGAAAACACAAAGCCGAAAACTCCGAGCAGTGCACTGCGAGAGCCGCTGTTGGTATAACCCGCGGTGGCGGTATCGGTCACGCCGTGCTCGAGCGAATAGAGGTATATGGAAAGTGCTTCACTCCTTTTCCTTGCCTCTTCAAGAAAGTCTTCCAGATATTCGAGATACTTGTCGCCGCTGTAATAATTGCTGCCCAATTCCGCTTTTTCGGAAATAAAGCCGATCGCCGCAAGCTGCTTTTCCGCCCCGGAAAGTACCTTGCAGAAGGCATCTGTCCCGGGGATTGAAGCACTGTCAAAATTACAAATACCGTCGGCAAGCGAGAATAACTTTTCGTATTCGCTTTCTATCTGCAAAAACACCTGCTCCTCCGCAGAGGTAAGGGATTTTCTGTCGAAGTTCTTAACCGCATCAATATACTGCTCGTGATTCTTTTTGGCCATATCCGCTGTCCTTTTCTGTATAGATGCGAAATAGCCGGCGCTGTCGTTATCGTCGATATACTTCCAAAGGGCTTCCGTCTCTTTCTTTTGCTGATCGGCGATAACGGAGGAATCATATCCGATCTCGAATCGGATATGATCATCCTCGGGGTAATAGTCGCCGCCTTGGTATTGGTAACCGCCGGCCTGAATTTTGTTGTATACATCGTAGCGCCAGTCGTCCTCCGTGACACCCGCATCGCGGGCGCGTATACAATTTTCGCGCATGAATTCCGCGGAGAAGTCATCCGGATTGAGCGAATAACCGCGCCCGGAAAACGATGAACCCGCAACGAGCAGCGTAAGTAACGCAATAATGCAGATGATGATTATCGTTCCCTTGCGGCGGAAAAGCTTTATCATTTCGTTTTTGTAAAGTGCGCAGAACATGTTAGTTTACCCCCTCCCCTATATTTTGCCGTGTGTCGCTTCGAGATAAGTATCCTCAAGCGATTTCTTGCGGCGGTATACCTCGTAAAGATCGGTCTTCGCCGAAACGGCGCGCACCGCCGCGGGAACATCCGCACGCGGGATTGCCGCGGTAACGTAAGCCTCGCCGGAAACGCAATTGCAGCCGAGCAGCGAGAGCTCTTCGGCGGCAAGCGCGTTATCCGCCGCGCAGAAGATATATTCTTCCTTTTCGTCCGCAGCAGCGGGAGAAGTGCCGGAAAGCGTCTTTATATCCACGATCCTGCCGTGTTCGATTATCGCCGCCTTTGTGCAGAACTGTTCCAGCTCGGAAAGCATATGCGAGGAAACCAGCACCGCAGCCCCCTGCGAGGCAAGCCTTACAAGCGTTTCGCGGAGATCCTTCACGCCGGAGGGATCGAGCCCGTTTGTCGGTTCGTCAAGCACATAAAGCGAAGGAAGATGCAGCATCGCCTGTGCAAGACCTATCCGCTGCCGCATACCGAGCGAATACTTGCCCAGCTTTGTGTTGCGGTGATCGTAAAGCCCGACTTCGCGCAGGCATTCGTCCACACGCGCGGCGGGGAGCGAATAAAGGCGGGCGTATTGCATTAAGTTTTCCCTGCCGGAAAGGTAGGGATAAAGCTCCGGACTTTCGATAATTGCGCCGACGGAGCGTAACGCTTCATCGTGATTTTCCGCAATGTTTTTGCCGTTGATGTAAACCGTACCGCCGTCGGCGGAGAGCAGCCCGAGAATTATTTTTATAGCTGTCGTCTTGCCCGCGCCGTTCGGGCCGATAAAGCCGAGTATTTCCCCGCGGTCGACCCCGAAGGAAACATCCGTGAGTATTCTTTTTTTGCCGAAGCTCTTGCTGATATTGCGTACCTCGAGTACCATTTTTCGTCTGACCTCCGTTTTCGCTATTTACGACTAATATATACGCGGCAAAACCCGATTTTGCTTTTTTTCGGCGGTAAATTTCCTTTTTATTTCCCCACCGGGCAAAAAACGGAGCATTTTTGCCGGCTTTGCTATTGTGTTTGCCGCTCTGCGGTGATATAATACGATGAAATATTGTGTTTGGAGAGATCATGTTCGGTTATATTCGCCCGATGAAAAGCGAGCTTTTAGTGAAGGACAGCGAGCTTTATTCGGCAGTGTACTGCGGGCTTTGCCGTTACGGCGGCAGGCATATTTCACACCTTACCCGGTGGATGCTAAATTACGATTTCGTGCTGCTTGCGCTTTTGCGCATTTCGCTTTCGGGCGAAAAGCCGGAGGTATGCCGTAAACGATGCCCCTACCGGCTGCGGAAGAAGAACTGCGTTATCGCAGACGAAAGCTTTTCCGTCACGGGGCGGGCGTTCGGGCTGCTTTCATACGGAAAGCTTGCCGACGATATCGCCGACGAACGCGGTGTGAAACGCCTTGCACGCAGATTGGCGAAGCCGATATATTCCCGCATTGCGAAAAAGTGCGGCGGAGACGAGCTGGAAAGCATTATCCGGCGCGGGCTCGAAGCCACCGCAGGGGCGGAATCCGAAAAATGCTCATCGCCCGACCGTGCCGCAGACGGAAGCGCCGTCATGATGCGCGAAATAGCCGCATACGGACTCGAAGGAACGAACGCCCGCATCGCAGCGGAATGCGGGTATCATATCGGGCGGTTCGTCTATCTGATCGATGCCTTTGACGATGCCGAAAGGGATGAAAAGTCCGGCAGCTACAACCCGTTCCTGCTTTATTACGGCGGCTACGGCGGCGTCGTCGCCGCGAGGAACGAAATATCCCAGACGCTTTGCGACAGCCTGAATGCCTTTTCACACAGCTATGCACTCGCGCTCGAGGGCGAACCCGGCGGCATAGACAGGCTTATATTCAACATTACAGAGCTCGGCGGGAGAGCCGCCATACGGCGAATAGCCGAAAGGATGACCAATGAAAAACCCTTATGACGTACTCGGAGTTCCGGAAAGCGCTTCGGACGAAGAAATAAAAAAGGCATACCGCAAGCTTGCCAAGAAGTACCACCCGGATAATTATACGGACAGCCCGTTAAAGGATGTCGCCTCCGAAAAAATGAAGGAGATAAACGAAGCCTACGACACCATACAGCGTTCGCGCGCTTCCGGCGGAAGCGCATACGGCGGCGGGAACACATACGGCGGCTATTCCGGCGGTTACGGCGGCAGGCAGAGCTATTCCGGCGGGGATATCTATTCCCGTGCGAGAATGCTTATAAACGCCGGCAGGCTTGACGAAGCCGAAATACTTCTTTCCGGCGTGGATACGGCAAGCCGCAGCGCGGAATGGCATTTTCTGATGTCGCTGCTATATTACCGCAAGGGCTGGATGCAGGATGCAAGAAACGAGATCAACACGGCGTGCGGCATGGATCCGTACAATGCCGAATACCGCAATGCGCAAGCGCGCATGAACCGCGGTTCCGCACAAAGCCCCTATGCCGGAACAACGCGCGACGGCGGAGGATGCAGCGCCTGCGATGTCTGCAATTGTCTGCTTTGCTCGGATTGCTGCTGTGAATGCATGGGCGGCGATCTCATCCGCTGCTGCTGATATGAAAAAGAAGAGCAGTGCCGCAAAAACGGCTTTGTCCGGCGTTTTCGCGGCGGTATGCGTTGCTTTGCTTTTTATCGGCTCC
>USHI01000097.1 GCA_900554405.1 uncultured Eubacteriales bacterium
GACCTGCCGTCCCATGGAGTGGGGGGCGGATATCGTGACCCACTCCACCACCAAGTACATGGACGGCCACGGCGCAGGCGTCGGCGGCTGCATCGTGGACGGCGGCAGGTTCGACTGGGCTGCGAGCGGCAAATTCCCGCTGCTCTGCACGCCGGATGAATCCTACCACGGAGTCGTTTACACGCGTGATTTCGGCGCGGCGGCTTATGTTACAAAGGCGCGCGTTCAGCTCGTGCGCGATTTCGGCGTTTACCCCTCCGCGCAGGATGCCTTTCTGCTCGACCTCGGCTTGCAGACGCTCGCCGTGCGGCTGCAAAAGCACTGTGCAAATGCGCAGCGCGTTGCCGAATATATTCTTGATTCCGGCTATGCCGAATATGTAAATTACCCCGGCCTGGCTTGCAGCCCCGATCGCGCACTTGCGGAAAAATATCTTCCGGACGGGTGCGGGGGTGTCGTTTCCTTCTGCATACGCGGCGGAAAGGAAGCCGCCCTGCGCTTCATGAACGAGCTTACGCTCTTTACAAACGCCGTCCATGTGGCAACGGTACAATCCTGTCTGCTCCACCCGGCGACAACGACACACCGCCAGCTTTCGGATGAAATGCTCGCCGCTTCCGGCGTGGATGCCGGTCTTATCCGTATGTCCGTCGGGATCGAGGATATCGACGACATCATTTCCGATATCGCCGGCGCGTTTGCCGCGGCAGAAATCGAAAGGGCATAAAAATTTACCGCGTTTTCGTGCGGTAAGCTATTGAAAAACAAAAACGAATGTGATATCATTATCCTAACATACTCGGGAGGTATAAAACCATGGCATATTCTATCGACAAAGATACCTGCATCGGATGCGGCACCTGCGAATCCGAATGCCCGGTTTCCGCGATCTCCGCCGGCGACGACGGCAAGTATTGCATCGATCCGGAGCTTTGTGTCGAATGCGGCGCCTGCGCGGGAGTTTGCCCCGTCGACGCTCCTCACGCTTGATCACAATGTAAGGCGATAATGCGCCCGCGGCAGAGGTTCCGTCGGGCGCATTTGTCGTTTTTGAGATTTTTTCGTAACCGAAACCGTTTCTGCGGGGTATTATTATATGGTCAACGGAACACGCACGCGAATAAACGCTGATATAATATTAAACGAACCTCACGGCGGTATCCGCTTCGGTACGGATGCACTTCTGCTTTCGTGGGCGGCGTATGATGCCGCCGCGGGCAAAAAGCGTGTCCTGGATATCGGGACAGGCTCCGGGGTGATCCCGCTGCTTTTGCTCGGCGCGGGCAGCAGATCGCACTTTACCGGGCTTGAAATACAGCCCGAATACGCTTCCGCCGCAAACGAAAATGCCGCGCAGAACGGGTTTTCGGCACGGTTTACGGCAATATGCGGCAGTGCCGGGGATGCGGCGGCGCTTTTCCCGGCGGGCGGGTTCGATGTCGTTGTGACAAATCCGCCTTATATGCGCGCGGATTGCGGATATGTCAATACGTCGCACGCGCTTTCGGTCGCCCGCAGGGAGGAATCCGGCGGTATCGCGATGTTTTGCACGGCTGCTGCGCATTGTCTGAAAAGCGGCGGTAAATTCTTTGCGGTTTACCGTCCGGACAGGCTTTCGCATCTTCTTTGCTCGATGAGCGAAAACGGTATCGAACCGAAAAAACTTCGGTTCGTTGTGCCGTCGGTCGGCAAAAAGCCCTCGCTCGTGCTGGTTCAGGGCTGCCGCGGCGGCAGGGAGGGCATGGTATGCGAGCCCGACCTTTATATTTATAATGATCCGGCGCATTCCGCCGAAACAAAGGAAATGCTTTCCGTGTACGCACGGTTCTCGGGCGAAAGGAACGGGTGAAAAATGTCAAAGCGTCTGCTTACGGTATTTCTGGCCGCAACAATGCTGCTTTCAACGGCGGCATGCCTGTTTGCGGCTTTTTTGACGTGCGCGGACGTTTTTGCCGGGCTTGACGATATTTGGGAATCCTCGCTTGCCGCTGCTTCTTTGCGCGGGGATATCGGAATTTCCGATGAAGCCGCCGCTTCGCACGGGGGCGCGCGGTATATAGTCGGCTTTCGCAGCGAAACGCCGCGTGCCGAAATCACGGCGCTGCTGGAAAAAACCGAATATGTTCCGCTTTCTCACACGAGCTCGGGTGTTTTTGCGGTTTCCTGCGGGGATGAGGCTGTGCTTGAGCGTATTTTCGGGATGTGCGAGTATTACGAAGCAGATCTTCCGCGCGAGGTGTTCCGTACCACAAACGATCCGATCCCCATGCCGGGCATGGAGGACATATCCGTTCCCGCGGTGCGGGATATCACATCCGGCGGCAGGGGCGTTACCGTCGCCGTTATAGATACCGGCATTTCGCGGGAGCACGAGGACCTTGCGGGCGCGGATATTCTTGCCGGATATGATGCGCCGCGCCGCACGGCGGGCGTTTATTCGGACAGCAGCGGCCACGGGACAGAGGTCACCGGGGTAATCGCGGCGACGGCGGATAACGGGCTCGGCACAGCCGGACTTGCATGGAACGCGACTATTCTGCCGATAAAGGTCTCTGACAGCGAGGGCAGCATATTTTCCTCCGATCTCATTGCGGCGATCCACTTTGCCGCCGATTCGGGCGCAAAGATCATAAATATATCCGTCGGCGGTTATTCCTATTCCGCAGCCGAACAGGGGGCGGTGGATTATGCCGTTTCCAAGGGCTGCATAATCGTTGCGGCGGGCGGAAACGGGGGGGAACGCTCGGTTTGCGATATCGCCGGAAACGGCGGCAACCGTTCGTTTGCGGGGCAGAAAAGCTACCCGGCATCCTATTCGGGCGTCATCTCCGTCGGGAGCTGCAATGCGGACGGCGAACGCAGCGGTTTTTCGCAATATAACGAAGCGGTCGATATCGTCGCGCCCGGGGAAAACCTTCCCGTGCTTATCCTGCGCGACGGCGGCTCCGCATACGGATTCGATTCCGGTACAAGCCTTTCCTGCGCGGTCGTCAGCTCGGTGGCGGCGCTCATGGCGGGCGGTATCGGGCAGGATCGCCTTTGTTCCGGTGGCCGGTGCATATCGGTCAGTATCGCTTTTGTGCCGATGAATTTCTTGCCGTTATAAGGGATGTCTGCGGTTCCGTACATAACGATAATACCGGCTACGGCGTTGTGGATGCACTTGCCTTTGTGCTCGCTTCGCGCCGGCCGATAGTAACCGGTGTCTGCAACGGAGAAAGCTATTCCAAAAAGGTAAAGGTCGGCTTCAACCGCGGCAGTGCTTCTCTGGACGGATACCCCGTTTCGGACGGGTTTACCGTCGTGACAAACGGTATGCACCGGCTTACCGTTACGGACGGCGAAAACGAAACGAGCATTTCCTTCCTGCTGCGGTATACGCCGCTTTCCTATACATATTCCGAAAACGGGGGCTATTCCTCCTTTGTGTTCACCCGCGGCGCGGGCGAGCTGGACGGGTTCCCCTATATCTCCGGGACCCCGATAACTGCTTCGGGAAGGCATTATTTCCGGCTGGAGGACGATGGCGAGGTACTTACCGAAACCGTGGATATCGGCTTTTTGTTCCCTACGGTGCTCGGTGTGGAGGAGGGCGGAGAGTATGACCGCCCTATCGAAATAAGAATAATCGGTTCCGGCGGTGCGGAGCTCGACGGCGAACCGATATACGGCGAAGCCGCCGGTTACGAAAACGGACGTCGACGGCATTACGTCGACTTGTCTGTTGACCGAGGCGCTACGTTCGTTTGGCGCCAACGTCACGCCGTTTATTCCGCACCGCTTTGACGAGGGCTACGGCCTGTCGCGTGCGGCGCTCGACCGCGAATACGGTTATACCGTGCTTTATTGCGATTCGCTGGTCGGGATCAGGGTTTACGGCAAGGATGAACCGCTTGCCTTCGATCGCTTCATTCCCACCGGAACGGTGCTGCGCCATGCGTTCGACGGCGATGATATTGCCTTCATATTGCGCGACGGCGTTGCCGTTTACGGGCGCGCCTCACTTGCCTCCGGCGAGGATGAGCAAAAGCTGCTTTATCGCGGCGAAACGGATTCGAAATATGCCTATGTCGGCGGCGTTGTGTATGAAATAAGCCGTGATGCCGTCACGGCGATATACGGCGACGGGACCTCCGAAACGGTCGCCTCTCTTATCGGTGCGGAAATTTCGGATGCGATTTGCCTCGGCGGCAGTATTTATATTTTCACATATACGGAGCACGGCGCCGAATGCACCGTGTTCGATACCGAAAGCCGTGCGCTTTCCCCGGCGGTGACACTTTCCGGTGCCGCAGGCGGGGATATAGTCGTTTCGGAGGAGTATATCGCCGTCGGCAGCGCGATTTATTCGGCTGAAAGCGGCAGGCGGCTGCTTTCCTTCTGCTCCGACCGTGCATTGGCGATCGAAGGCGGTCTGCTCTTTACCGAACGCCGCGTGATCGATATCGCCTCCGGCGACGAGCTGGGCAGTTTCCCCTTCGAGGTGACGGCGTTCCTGCATGACGGCGGATTCACTCTTTACGGGCTCGGCGGGGAATACTTTTCCGCCGAAGGCGGCGAGGGAATGGCGCGGTACGGTGCCGCGGCGCGTATACACGCCGTTATTTCGAACCCCGAATCGACCGATATTTATCGCACCCGCGCCGAGCTTGACCGGTGGTCGGAGGTTGCCTGTGTATATGCCTCCGCGGGGAGGATGTACCTCGCCGTAAAGGATTCTCCGCGGCTGTACTATGCGGATATCCCCGCGCTTGAAAATTCCGGCAGCCTGCCGCTTCGCGCACAGGCATCGGTTTTGGTCGGAGGCGGCGGGAAAATAGCCGCGGTGCTTTCCGGCATTTCGGAGGTTTATATCGCAAGCGAGGATAGGCTTGCTTCCGGAAGCAGCTTTGCGATCCCCGGCGGGTGCTCTTCCGCGGCGTTCTTCGGCGAAAGGCTTGCCATTGCCGCGGGCGGAAGGCTTTATCTGCTCGATACCGAAAGCGGCGCTTTGGAGGATTGCGGCGTTTCGGCGGATGAGGTCGCTTCCGCTTCCGGGCGGCTTTATGCTCTTCGTTCCGGGGTGCTTTATGCGTACGGCGCCGGGATGGAGCTTATCGCCTCCGTGCCCGCCGCGGGCGAGCAGCTTTGCGTCGCGGATGCGGTTACCGTCGGGCGCAATGTATATGATCCGGCTACGCTCGAAAAAATATCGGTTTCCGAAAATAAGATAATCGCCGCCGCGGGCAGCTGCGCCGTGACAAAAAGCGGGCTTTTAAGCCTTCCGGATGCTGCCCATGCGGGCAGGCATTTCACACC
>USHI01000098.1 GCA_900554405.1 uncultured Eubacteriales bacterium
TTATCCATACCCGTAACGCCGCAATAGCGTGTGTCCGTGCCGTCGAACCCGCCGATACCCATTGCGGTGGAAACGACCGGGCAGGAAAGTATATCCGCAAGCTCCTTTATGCGCGCGGATGCTCCGGAGGCGATAACGCCGCCGCCCACGCAGATAACGGGGCGTTCGCTTTTGTTGATAAGCCCGGCGACGGAGATCAGGTTCGGGAAGGACTTTTCCGCTGCGGGCGCGGCAGCCGCCGCTTCCGCCCGGATATACTTCGATTCCGATGTGAAAATATCGCTCGGTATATCCACAAGCACCGGGCCTTTTCTTCCCTCCGAGGCAATGCGGAATGCCTCGCGCAGTGTCGGCGCAAGAGCTTCGACGGATTTGACGATAAAATTGTGCTTTGTTATCGGCATAGTGACACCGGCAATATCTATTTCCTGAAAGGCATCCGTGCCCAGCAGCGAAAGCGGCACATTGCCGGTTATCGCGACAAGCGGTATGGAATCCATATATGCGTCCGCGATACCGGTGACAAGGTTTGTCGCGCCCGGACCGCTCGTGGCGATACACACCCCGACCCTCCCGGAGGCACGGGCATAGCCGTCCGCCGCAAAGGCGCAGAACTGCTCGTGCGTGTTCATGCAGACGGATATTCGTTTTTCGGCGTCTATCGCCGAAAGCAGCGGAAGCACGCTTGCGCCGGGGTAGGCAAACACCTGTGTCACACCCTGCTCCGCAAGGCATTTTACCGCTATCTTCGCTCCGTTCATTTCGGATATCGCCCCCGTTTTTGTTTTATTATGATATTTTACCACACATACGTACCGCCGTCAATAAAAAAAACACGGCGAAGGTCTGCCGACCTTCGCCGCGGTAAAATGCGGTCACTGCGCCGTGAACTCGGTTTCGAGCATCGGAAGCGTGTTCACGTCGTAGCGGTTGACGATATCCTCGTTCACCGTGACTTTATCCGAATATTCGGTAAGATAATCGAAGAACGCCTGTGAAGCGAGCGAGCTGTAAATGCTGCTCTTCACATCATCGGTGATATTCTCCGCTTTGAGCTCAAGCACGCGAATGACATAAACGCCGCTCGATACCTCCTGATACGCAAGGCCGTCCTTTGCGCTTTCGATCATTTTGACAATGGAGGAAGAGCTCTTATCGGTTTTGGATATAATCGAAGGCTTGTTATAGTAATAGCCCTTTTCCTTATCGTCCTCCGCAGGGAAATCCTTTATTTCGCCGGAAACGAGCTTGTCGTAAAAGGCCTTTGCTTCGGCATCGACCTTTTCGCGCTGCATTGCGGTGATGGTATCTTTCTTTTTGCCGCCGCCGTCCGAGCTGCCCTTGTAATCCGCTTCGGTCAGTTCAAGCTTCTGCATGACGTGATATCCGTACTGCGTTTTGACACAGCGGTATTCGCCGACCTCCATTTCGAAAGCCGCGTCCGAAAATTCGGATACCATGTCCTTGCGGGTAAAGATGTATTCGTAACCGGTATCCTCGTTTTCGGATTTATAATCCTCGAGCTTCTTTTCGCCGCTGCTCAGCGCTTCCAGAGCGGCTTCCGCCTTGGACTTCGCCTCGGCGACCTTTTCCTCCGAAAGCTCCTTGCCGGTCGTTTTATCCACCGTCATATAAAGCACATGGGCGACCTTAACAAAGTTTTCGAAGAAGTAGGCTTCGATCTCCTCGTCGGTATAACCGCTGTCTTCGGTGCTTTCGGGGTAGGCGAAAACGGCGCCCTCGTAGTTATAATAGTTTTTGAGAAATTCTTTTGTTATATCCGATTCCGGGAGCTTTGCATCGCCGCTGTCACCATAGCGCTTTTCGTAAAGCAGGTTGTACAGGCGGGAAAGGTTTTCGTAACGGCGTATGCCGTCCCGCGTGAAGCCCATGCGTGCCAGCGCGATATCGAAAAGATCGGAACCGCCGTACTGAAATTCGACATTGCTTATATAAGCCTCCACGGCGGAAATATCGGATTCGTCGGTTATACGGAGATCGGACTGAGCGCACATGTTTTCGATAACGAGTATCTTGCGGCAAAGCTCGATCGTATCCTCGCGTATGCCGTCGGCAACGGTCTTGCCGCCCGACCCGAGCGAAAGCGAAAGGACATCCGCTTCGGAAAGCGTTACACCGCTGTATGAATATGCGCTCCGGTAATAGGAAACGACCTGACTTTTGATATATGTCAGGATATAATTGTAATCGCTTGCGCTGATGCTGTTGCCTTCGTAGGTAAGGGCGGCTTCATTCTTTTTGCCGGAGCAGGAAAAGGTTGAAAGCAGCATGAGCGCGGCAACAAGCAGGAGCAGGATTCGTTTGATGCTCTTCATTGATTTTTACCTCACAATAATTCTCTGTTTATTATACATCATTGCTTTGTTTTTGTCCATACTCGATTTCCGACATTTTTTTGTATCTTTCTATAACTTTTTCCGCACCGGAAAGCCCGGATTCCTTTTCGCGCAGGCGGTAATTGATATGCGGTCTGCCGCCGGCGGAGATCATGACCGAGCCGCGAAATTCCGGCTCGTACGCTATTTTCGAGCAGAGCGCCGCATCAAGTGCGGGTATATAGAAGCTCACGGAAGCTCCTGTCTGTTCGATCGACGTGATACCGAGCGTGATGGCGGTATTGCGGAGCTTTGATATCCTTATCAGGTTCGATGTCGGTTCCGGAATATCGCCGAAACGGTCGGAAAGCTCGTCATAAAGATCGTCCTCCTCGTTTTCATCCGAGACGGAAGCGATCTTTTTGTAAATGTCGATACGGATATCCGGAAGCGTTATATAATCCTCAGGGATATAGGCATCCGCCTTTATATCCACGGTGCAGTTCAGCTCTGCCTTCGGCTCTATACCCTTTTCGGCGTTTATGGCATCCTCGAGTATTTTGATATAAAGGTCGTACCCTATCGCCTCGAGATGCCCGCTTTGCTCCGAACCGAGAAGGCTTCCCGCGCCGCGCAGCTCCAGATCGCGCAGGGCGATCTTGAAGCCGGAACCGAATTCGGTAAATTCCCTTATCGCTTCAAGACGCTTTTCGGCGAGCTCGCTCATCACCGCGCCGGGGCGGTAGGTCAGATAAGCATACGCCTTCCGTGCGGAGCGCCCGACACGCCCGCGTATCTGGTGGAGCTGCGAAAGCCCCATTCTGTCGGCATCCTCGATAATGAGCGTGTTCGCGTTCGGAACGTTCACGCCGGATTCGATTATCGTCGTGCAGACAAGTATGTCTATATTGCCGTCAACCATATCCGCCCAGACATCCGAAAGCTGCTCGCGCTCCATCCTGCCGTGGCCGACTGCGATATTCGCCTCCGGGAACGCCTTTTTGAGCGATGCCGCCTTTGAAAATATGGAATCTATGGAATTGTGCAGATAAAACACCTGGCCGCCGCGGCGAAGCTCGCGGCGTATCGCCTCGTGAATGACCGTGTCGTCCTGTTCGATAACAAAGGTCTGCACGGGGCGGCGGTCTACCGGCGCTTCCTCCAGAACGGACATATCGCGTATCCCGGAAAGCGCCATATTGAGTGTCCGCGGGATGGGTGTCGCAGTCAGCGTGAGCACGTCCACTCCCTTTGCAAGCTCCTTCAGCTTTTCCTTGTGGACCACCCCGAAGCGCTGCTCCTCATCCACGACGAGCAGCCCGAGATCCCTGAATTTGATATTCTTTTGGAGCAGGCGGTGTGTGCCGATGACTATATCCACCGTTCCCTTTTCGATACCCTCGACGGTTTCGGACATTTCACGCGCGGAAACGAAGCGCGACATCATCCGTATGTTCACCGGATAGCCGCGGAAGCGCGAAAGCACCGTGCGGTAATGCTGGAAGGCAAGTATTGTCGTGGGGACAAGTATCGCCGCCTGCTTGCCGGCAAACACGCATTTGAACACGGCGCGCAGCGAAACTTCGGTTTTGCCGAAGCCGACATCTCCGCAAAGCAGACGGTCCATCGGGTAGCTGTTTTCCATATCCCGCTTTATTTCGCGCGCCGCCTGGGATTGCCCGTCGGTCTCATCGTACTCAAAGCCGCTTTCAAACTCGGACTGCATATCGTCATCCGGCGGGAAGGCGTACCCGACGCTTTTTCGGCGTTCGGCATAAAGCTTTATAAGCTCCTTTGCAATCTCGGATGCCGCGGCTTTTGCGCGCGCCTTCGTGCGCTTCCATTCCGCGCCGCCCATTTTGGAAAGCTTTGTGTTTTCGGCACCGATATACCTGCCGACCATATCGAGCTGGTCGCACGGGACGTATAATATGCCGTTGTCGGCATAGACTATCTTTATAAAATCGCGTGATATTCCTTGGGAAACAAGGTTTTTTATACCCTCATAGCGCCCTATGCCGTGGTTCACATGAACAACAAGATCGCCCACGGAAAGATCGGTATAGGAGGCAATTTTTTCCGCCCCTCTCTGCTTTGTACGCCTGCGCGGTGCGGTGACACGCTCCGAAGCGAGCGCACTCGAATCGGTGAGCAGGACGAAATTCGCCCCGGGCAGCTCGAAGCCCTTGCGCACAGAATCGTTTTCCGCGGCGATTATCGCCACGCGGGAGGGATAAAGCACACCTGCGCTGCGGTAGGAGGGAATGCCGTGGTCGGAAAGCAGATCCGACATCGCCCTCGCGGCGGGAGCGCCGCAGCAGGAGACGAGTATCTGCCTTCCCTCCGCAATATAATCCTCTATATCCCCGATAAACAAATCGGTTTTTTCGGTGAGGCGTGCAACGGCATTCGCACGGATCTCATATTCGGCGCACGCGCCCACAAGCGTACCGCTGCCCGAAAACGGGTCTACCGCAGTGGTGTTGCTGCCGAGAGAAGCAAAAAGCTCTTCCGTCGTGCAGAACGGGCGGCAGTATTTAAGGCTGCACATACCCGCCTGTGCAAGGCTTTCGGTTATTCCGCGGTTGGCAAGCTCGAACCCGCGCGCACGCTCGGCGACACGCTTCGAATCGAAAACGAACACCGCCGGATCCGGCATATGCTTCAGGAGGTTTTCGCTTTGCGGGTAGATAAGCGAAAAGAAGCGGTCGGTAAAAACACCGCGTTCGCCGTTGGATATAGCTTCCCTTTCGGCTGCCAGCGAGGCACGGCGCTTTTCCTCGCCGTGAAACGAGGCAATGAGCCGGTCCAGCTCGCGCCCGACATCGGCAAGCGCCGATCCGGAGGCGTTCAGCTCGCGGCAGGGGATGATATCCCTTGCTCCGTTTGTAGTGATTTAAG
>USHI01000099.1 GCA_900554405.1 uncultured Eubacteriales bacterium
TAGCCTCGTCCAGGATAAGTATCTTCGGATCGCGCAGGAGTGCCCGCGCAATGGATATACGCTGCTTTTCGCCGCCGGAAAGCTCTTTTTTGCCGAAACCGATCTCGGTATCGTAGCCATCCGGCATTTTTACGATAAAGCCGTGCGCGGAAGCGGTTTTCGCCGCGGCAATGACCTGTTCTTTTGTCGCTTCCGGGCAGGCATAGCGGATGTTTTCGAGAATGCTGCCGCGGAATAGATAGGTTTCCTGCGAAACTATCGCGACATTGTCGCGCAGGTAGGCAAACGGCAGCTCGCGGACGTTCACTCCGTCGATATACACCCCGCCCTCCTTCACGTCGTACAGCCGCGTGAGCAGGTTTGCAAGCGTGCTTTTTCCTGCGCCGGTCTGGCCGACTATACCGAGCGTTTTGCCCGCCGGTACATGAAAGCTGACATCGTCTATTACCTTGCGGTTTTCGACATAGGAGAAGGAAACATTACGGAATTCGACCTCGCCGCGATTATTTTCGGGCGTGACGGGGTGTTCGGCTTCGCGCACTTCGGGTATCGCATCGGTTATTTCGAACAGACGCTGGATGGCGTTGAGCATTTCGCTCCACCAGTTGGCAACATCCGCAAGCTGCTCGATCGGGCCGTAGATCAGCGAAAAATAGGCGATAAACGCCATGAGCTTGCCGTAGCTCATATCCCCCGTCGCGTTCATGACCTGCCAGCCGCCGATCCCCCACACCACATAGGAGCCTATACGCAGCAGATAATAAAGGAAGGGGAACACCCGCGCACCGAAGGTCTGTATTTCGTTGCGGGAACGGGCAACAGCCTCGCTCCGTTCGCCGAACCGGCGCATTTCCTCATCCTCGCGCGAAAAGGATTTTACAACGCGCATACCGTTGAGCACATCCGAAACGAGCGAATTGAAGGAACGGCTTTTGGAATAGTTCTTTGCGTGGAGCTTGTCGAACGCATTGAACAGGAACTTGAAAAGCAGGAAGAACAGCGGTATGGTGACAAATGCGTATATCGCCAGCACGACATTCTGCGCCATCATGACGCACATTATAACAACAAGCTGCACGATATTCAGCACGAAATAGGGGAACCCGTCGCAGAAGAACCAGTAAAGCGTGAGGCTGTCGCTGTTGACCTGTGTCATCAGCCCGCCTGTCTGCCGGTTGGTAAAGAACCCGAGCGAAAGGTTGGATATCGTATTGAATATCGTCTTTTTGAGGTCGTATGTAACATTGGCAGCGACGGAAGCGCTCACCGCGCCGGAAAACAGGTTCACCCCGAGCGAAATTATGCGCACGCCCATAATGAGCAGCACAATATTCAGCACATCCCTTGCGGTGGAGCCGGGGTTGCCCAGAACGTCGTCATACAGAAGCTGATTGCTTATATACGGCGTTACGACACCCAGCGCGGCGATCATCGCAAACGCGAGCGTGACCATGAAGATCGACCTGCGATAGCGGAAGAAAAGCTTTGCAAGCCGTTTGAGCAGCTTGGCTTTATCCATACAGTTCGGGCAGACCTTAAGCTCGTCATCCGGGTATCTGCGCCCGCACTTCGGGCAGACGTGCTTTTCGTAATCCTCGTCGGTATAATCGGCTTCTTCGAGCCTGCCGTTCTTTTTGATATCCTCCGTGGCACGGCAAAAAACGCCTGCTTCATGCTTACAGGCGGAGGAAAAATTGAACAGCAGCGTGGGTTCGCCGTTTATCACGGCGACAACGCGCCCCGTGGATATGAGCTGTTCGGCTGTCGGTTCCTCAAGTGCGGAAACCGGATATGTGACAAAGCGGGAAACCGAAAAGTTTTCCACCCTGCCCCTTGCGCCGTCGGCATTGCGCGCACCGGCGGAAAAGCCTATAAGCCCTTCGGCGATCGCGACGGTTTCGGGGAACAGCATCACAAAGCAATCGCCGCGGCTGCCGTCGATACGCAGATCGCTGCGCAGAGCAAGCAGCGCCCCGGCGGGCGCAAAGCCCTCGGAGGCAAAATATTCGGACACCGAACCCGGTATCCTGTCGGTATAAATAGTTTTCATGCAGTAATATTCCCGATAACAACAGATATTTCCGAACTTATCATACACCCTCCCGCCAAAAAATGCAAGCCTTTTCCCCGCAAATTGCATAACAGCATACGAAAATGTCTTTACTTTCGCGCGTGAATATGCTAAAATACGACCGTATCCGAAATTATTGGAGTTTTGAACATGACAAACATTGCAATTCTCGGCTTCGGAACAGTCGGAAGCGGCGTTTACAGCGTGCTTTCGGATTGCGACAAAGCCCCTTTGAACGACGTTTTCGTAAAGCGCATTTTAGATCTGCGCTCCTTCCCCGCCCACGAAGCGGGCAGCAGGGTCACCGCCGATTTCGGCGAAATACTCGGCGACGGCGATATAAGCATAGTCGTCGAAACGATGGGCGGCACGAACCCTGCATATGAATTCAGCCTTGCCGCGATAAAAGCCGGCAAAAGCGTTGTGACAAGCAACAAAGCCGTTGTGGATAAATACGGGCGCGAGCTGGAAGCCGCCGCGGCGGAACACGGTGTGGTTTACCTTTACGAGGCATCCGTCGGCGGCGGGATCCCGATAATCGCCCCGCTGCGCGATTGCTTCTCCGCGGACAGGATACTCCGCATCGCGGGGATACTCAACGGAACGACAAATTACATACTCACGCTCATGGCCGAACAGGGCAGAAGCTTTGCCGAATCGCTTGCCGATGCGCAGGCAAAGGGCTTTGCCGAAGCCGACCCGACCGCCGACATAAAGGGCTTTGATGCGGCACGCAAGATCGCCATACTTGCCGGGATCGCGTTCGGGCGCTACATTCCCTATGAAAGCATTCCCGTTATCCGCGGGATCGACGATGTCACGGCAGAGGATATCAGCCTTGCCGCGCGGCTCGGCTGCTGTATAAAGCTGCTTGCGGTGGCGGAAGCCGCGGGCGACGGGGTAAGCATTTATGTGGAACCGCACCTTGTCGGAAGCACAAGCCTCTTCCGCGCCGTGAACGGCTGCTTCAACGCCGTTTCCGTCACGGGGAGCGCAGTCGGCGAAACGGTATTTTACGGTCAGGGCGCCGGAAGCCTGCCCACCGCAAGCGCCGTGTGCGGCGACATTGCAAGGGTCATCAAAGGCGCTGCCGCAGCGCCTTTGCGCCGCGCCGCGGAGCCGGGCTTTGTCCGCGCGGCAGACGGTATCGAACGCCGCTGCGTTGATCTCCCCAACGGCAAAAGCTACCCGCTCTTTTAAGGAACGCGATACGGTATCAACGAATCTGCTGCATTCTCCCACGCGGTCGGTTCATCCTGCGCGACGGCACTGCCGCAAATCACACGGCGGCTCCCCCGCGAACAATAAATGCTTTGGCGGATGCGCGGCTTTGAAGGCGGCACTCTGAAATGGGTCCGGTGTACGCGGCGGCGATAAAGCAAATACAACGGCGACTCCCCCGCGAACAATAAAAAAGGTTTTCGCTTTGCAGCGGAAACCTTTTTTGTGTTTGTTGCCGGGCAGGCTCAGTTGCTCTTCGCGCGGAGCAGCTCCTGCTTGATATCCCACAGCCGCTGCGAAAGATCCACATAATACCTGTGCGGATTTTCGAACCGGCGGACCTCCTCCCAAAGCGAAGCGATCTGCGCGCCGCAGTATTCGCGGATAGAGTGCAGCGCGGGAAGCTCATATACCTGCTCGCCGCCGATAAATATCGGTTTAAGCAGCGGCACGGCGGTATAGTCGGTAACAATGCAGCGCTTCCAGGTGTATATCGGGTCGAAAAGCTCGATAGGCTTGCTTTCGTCAATGATCTCGTCGTGAACGGTGATATAGTCCGCGATGGCCCTGCCGTCGCTCTTGCGGAAGAGGCGGTAAAGCATCTTGAAGTGGGGGTTGGTTATTTTGCCCTCGTTTTCGCTTATCTTGATCTTGGGGATGACGAAGCCATCCTCATCCTCCACCGCCGAAAGCTTGTATACCCCGCCGAATACCGGGTCGCTCTTTGCGGTGATAAGCCTTTCGCCCACGCCGAAGGCATCTATCTGCGCGCCCTGCCGGAGTATATCCACGATTATCTTTTCGTCCAGCGAATTGGAAATGACTATCTTGCAGTGCTCCATGCCCTCGCTGTCCAGCTTTTCGCGCACCTTTTTGGTGAGGTAGGCGATATCGCCGGAATCTATGCGCACCGAGCAGTTTGTGATCCCGCATTCCTTAAAGGCGCGTATCGCGTTGGGAAGCCCGCTGTGGAGCACGTTATAGGTGTCGATAAGCAGGCAGGCGTTTTCGGGATAAAGGCGGCAGTATGTCGTGAACGCGGTGTATTCGTCATCGAACATCTGCACCCAGGAATGCGCCATGGTGCCGGAGGCGGGCATATCGTAAGCCATTGCGGAAAGCGTGCAGGAGGTGGAGGCGACACCGCCGATATAAGCAGCCCGCGCGCCCAGAAGCGCGGCATCCGGGCCCTGCGCGCGACGTGCACCGAACTCGCTGACCGGCCTGCCCGCGGCGGCGCGGACAATGCGGTTTGCCTTCGTGGCGATAAGCGACTGGTGATTTATCGCCGTGAGCACATATGTTTCGATAAACTGCGCCTGTATCACCGGGGCGCGAACGGTGAGTATCGGTTCGCGCGGGAAGATCGGCGTTCCCTCCGGCACGGCGTAAATATCACCGGTGAAGCGGAAGGCGGCAAGGTATTCTAAAAACCTTTCATCGAATATCTTCAGCCCGCGGAGGTATTCTATATCCTCCCCAGAGGAAATTCCAAAAGGGCGACGTAATATCGAACATGGCGTTCAGCAGCGCCCTCCAGAAGCCCAGCCCCGCGGCGATGGCAAAGCCGCCCCCGTCCGGGATATCGCGGAAGAACACGTCGAAGTAAGCGACAGTATCCTTCTTCCCGCAAAGGAAATAACCGTTTGCCATGGTTATCTCATAAAAATCGCAAAGCAGCGTAAGATTTCTTTTATCCATTATTTTCTTCCTTTTCTTCATCAATCACCCTTTTCATATACTTGTACATAAGCTCAAGCAAAGCTTCATCCTCGATTTCCTCAATCATCTCGATAGCACTTTTTCTAGCTTCTTTAGCCTCTCCAT
>USHI01000100.1 GCA_900554405.1 uncultured Eubacteriales bacterium
CTTTTTCGCGCCTCCCGTGCCGGCGGGTTCTGCCGGGGAATAAAAGTGCCGCCGGCTTCCGCAAGGGAGGAAGCCGACAGCGTATTCTTTTAATTATTCGATTATTGCCGAACGGTCATCTGCCGGAACGCCCGCGGAAAAATGCCGAAACGACGCTTTCCGCGCCGAACAGTATCAGGTACCCCGCCGCCGCATAGCAGACAGCCCTTACCGTTACGAAGGAAAGCGCGGGGCTGAGCAGCATCAAAAAGCCGAGTATCAGCCCGAAAATATTGAGTATCATCGAAAGGCAGTAAAAAAACCCGCTGCCAAGCATCCGGATAAATCCCGCTCTTGTGAGCCCGGAAATGCAGTGCGCGATAAACCAGACGGGCACAAGGATCGTAAGCGCCCATTTGCCCACATCGGGGTTGGCGATAAGCATCACGCCGCACATCACGCTCAGAATCCCGGAAAGGAGCGAAAGCGTGGGTCCGAACCCGGTAAACCGCGAAACGCGGGAGTATATCATGATATCCTCGATCCCGAGCACGACGGCGATCACGCCGTAGATCATTACCGCCCCCGTAAGCATACCTTCGGGGCGTACAAACGTGAAAACACCGAGCAGAATCAGAAGCAGACCGACGATCAATTCGCTCCATCCGAATCCGTTTCTCCTTTTCATACCGTGTCAAGCTTCCTTTCTGTTCAGAATCTCCATGAATTCGCTGCCGGTGATCGTCTCTTTCTCGTAAAGGTAACCTGCAAGCTCATCCAGCTTTTTGCGGTTTTCGGAAAGCAGTCTGCGCGCCTTTTCGTGCTGTGTCTTGACCGTTTCCACGACCTTTTTGTCGATCTCCTTCTGCATATCCGCCGAGCAGGCAAGCGCGGTATCGCCGCCGAGGTACTGGTTTGTCACCGTTTCCATTGCGACCATGTCGAATTCCTCCGTCATGCCGTAACGGGTGATCATTGCGCGGGCGAGCTTTGTCGCCTGTTCGATGTCGTTGGAAGCGCCGGTGGTGATCTGCCCGAACACGATCTCCTCCGCCGCACGGCCGCCCGTCAGCGTGGCAATCTTGTTTTCCAGCTCCTCCTTTGTCATAAGAACCTTATCGTTCTGTTCGACCTGCATGGTATAGCCCAGTGCGCCGGAGGTGCGCGGGATGATGGTTATCTTCTGCACCGGGGCGGAGGCCGTCTGCAATGCGGCAACAAGTGCGTGACCGATCTCGTGATAAGCGACGACCTTCTTTTCGCCGTCCGTCATAATGGCGTTTTTCTTCTGGTAACCGGCGATAACGACCTCGATGCTTTCTTCAAGATCAGCCTGCTCCACAACGGTGCGCCCGTTGCGCACGGCACGCAGCGCCGCTTCGTTTATAATGTTGGCAAGCTCCGCGCCGGAGGTGCCGGAGGCCATGCGTGCGATGGTGTGGAAATCCACGTCGGGCGCCGTTTTTATCTTTTTGGCATGGACCTTCAGTATCGCTTCACGGCCCGCAAGGTCGGGCAGCTCCACCGGAACACGGCGGTCGAAACGCCCGGGGCGGGTGAGCGCCGGGTCGAGCGATTCGGGGCGGTTTGTCGCCGCAAGGATTATAACGCCGTTGTTGCCCTCGAACCCGTCCATTTCCGTCAACAGCTGGTTGAGCGTCTGTTCACGCTCATCGTTTCCGCCGATCTGACCGTCGCGCTTTTTGCCGATGGCGTCTATTTCATCTATAAATACAATGCAGGGCGCCTTTTCCTTTGCCTGAGCAAACAGGTCGCGCACCTTGGAAGCGCCCATGCCCACGAACATCTCCACAAATTCCGAGCCGGACATGGAGAAGAACGGCACGCCCGCCTCCCCCGCGACAGCCTTCGCCAGCATCGTTTTGCCGGTGCCCGGAGGGCCCACGAGAAGCACTCCCTTCGGCATGGAGGCGCCGGCATCCGAATACTTCTTCGGGTCGTGCAGGTAATCCACTATTTCCGCAAGGCTTTCCTTCGCTTCATCCTCGCCGGCGACATCGGCAAACCGTATGCCGCCCGTGGAGGGAACATATACCTTGGCGTTGCTCTTTCCCATGCCGAAAGCCATCGCGTTCGGGCCGCCCGCCTGGGACATCATCTTCTTTGCCAGATATTGCCCGAGCGCGGCAAAAATGATTATCGGCAGGATAAATGTCAGGAAAAAGCTGAGAAGTGGGGACATTGTTTCGCTTATATTCCGGGTGAATTTCGCGCCGGATTCAAAAAGCCGCTCCGTAAGGGTCGGGTCGTTCATTTCGCCGGTCTTATATATCTGCTTTTCTTCCTTATCCGTGAACACGATCTCGGAATCGGTTATTTCCACGCTGCCGATATCCTTGTCCTCGATCATCTTCATGAAGGTGCCGTAATCGACCTCCTTCACCCTTGCGTTCGCAAGCAGCGGGGATACGACGGCGTTGAAGATCAGTATCACGAGCAATACTATGCCGTAATAGTAGATCAGCGGTTTTTTCGGTGCTTTGACTTCTTTCATTCGGTTCGCCTCCTTATTCGCTATATGGCAGTATACCCCATTCGTTATATAACAGTATACCCCGTATTTGTTAATTCAAGCTTAACTCCGCGCCCGTGCGCGGGCGATTTTTGCGGCGATTTGCTGTGTTCGGGGCATTGACAGCGGTACACGCTTACTGTAAAATAGCATTGCACGGATATCCGCCGCGGAGGTAAATCAAACGGAGGAAGCGAAAAATGGTCATAATCATCACCGGTGCCTCGCACACCGGCAAAACGCTGCTGGCACAAAGGCTGATCGAAAAATACAAATACCCCTGCCTTTCCGAGGACCACCTGAAAATGGGTCTGATACGCAGCGGAAACACCTGCCTCACCCCGGAAAGCGACGATGACGGGCTGACGGAATACCTGTGGCCGATCGTCCGCGAAATTATCAAAACCGCGATCGAAAACCGGCAGAACCTTATTGTCGAGGGCTGCTATATCCCGCTCGATGCGGCGTGCGAATTTGCGCCGGAATATCTCGAAAGCATACGGCTTATCTGCCTTGTGATGAGCGAACGCTATATAAAAACGCATTTCGGGGATATAAAAAAATATGCGGACGTTATCGAATCGCGGCTCGATGATTCCCGCCTCACGCCGGAAAGCCTGCTTGCCGACAACGCGCGTTTTTCGGAGCGTGCGCGGCGGTGCGGCGCCGAAATATACCTTATCGACGGCGAATATAACGTAAACCCGGATATCCGGAAAATGCTTTGGAGGTAACGAACCGAATGGATAATATAGTGACTTACGCCGAAACCGAGCTTGCCCCCTTCGGGCAGCGCCCCTTTTCCGCGGTGGACAGCCTTGTGCTTTCGCGGTTTGCCTATTTCCGGCTCCCCGCCGCGGCAAAGGATGCCCGCGGGTGGGAGGGGATGCGTATCGCCGAGCTTTTCCGCGCCGATTATTATGCGGAGCTGTTTCGGTACAATTACGACCCCGAAAGCGCCAAAAGGCTGCTCACGGCTTTGGCGGCAAACCCGCGGTTCCGCGATATCCGCGTGTGCGGCTATGTCGAACAGACCGACCCGGGACGGAAAAGCAGTTCGCAGCCATGTGCTTTCTGCTCGGCGGGGCGGTATATGTCGCCTTCCGCGGGACGGATTCCACGCTTGTCGGCTGGAAGGAGGATTTCAACATGGCGTTCCAGTGCCCCGTGCCGGCGCAGATATCCGCCGCGGCGTATCTTTCGGAGGCAGCCGCGCATTGCGGCGGAGAGCTGCTTGTCGGCGGGCATTCCAAGGGCGGAAACCTTGCCGTTTATGCCGCCGCCTTCTGCGGCGGTCAGGTAAAGCGGCGCATAAATTCCGTTTATTCGCACGATGGGCCGGGGTTCCTGCCCTCCGTGCTCGAAAGCGCGGAATTTGCGGAGATAAGCGCAAGGGTGGATAAGACCGTTCCGCAATCCTCGCTTATCGGGATGCTGCTCGAGCACCAGGAAAACTACCGTGTTATAAAGAGCAACGGGTTCAGCGTCTGGCAGCACGATCCTTTTTCCTGGGCGGTGGAATCGGGCGGCTTTTCGCCCGTTCCGGGGCTGACCTCGAACGCAAGGTATTTCGACCGCGTTCTTAACGAATGGGTCGCGGCGCTCACCGCCGCGGAGCGCGAGCAGCTCGTGGAGCTGCTGTTCGGGCTGGTGGATACCGAAAACGTACAGACGACATCCCAGCTCCGCGCGGAATGGAAGCAAAGCCTGCCGACCGCCTTCCGCGCCGCCTCCGGCATGAGCCGCGAGGACCGCGATTTTATCACGCGGATCGCAAAGGCGCTCGTTTCGCTGTGCGTGAGGAATTTTCCGGAAATATGGCATTCCGCCGCGGATCACGAACGGTGTAAATAACGGCTGAAAAAATTCGCAAAGCTATTGACAAATGCTGCGCGGGGTGGTAATATCAGATAAACCTACAAGAAAGGTTGGTATTAAGAAAATGAAATACAGCCTTGCTTTCCGATGTTGCCGCAGCGTATTTTAATACCGCACAAAGCAATAAAATATAACAAACGACAATTTCGGAGGAATTTATCATGAGTAAAATATATACATCCGCTTCGCAGCTTATCGGCAGGACACCTCTGCTCGAGCTGACCAATATCGAGCTCGAGGAAAAGCTCGGCGCAAGGGTACTTGCCAAGCTTGAATATCTCAATCCCGCGGGGAGCGTTAAGGACCGTATCGCAAAAGCGATGATCGACGATGCGGAGCAAAAGGGGCTGCTGCATCCCGGATCCGTTATTATAGAGCCGACATCCGGCAACACCGGTATCGGGCTTGCCTCTGTCGCCGCCGCGCGCGGGTACCGCATTATTATCGTCATGCCCGAAACGATGAGCGTGGAACGTCGCCAGCTTATGAAGGCATACGGCGCGGAGCTGGTGCTCACCGAGGGCGCAAAGGGCATGAAGGGCGCCATTGCAAAGGCGGAAGAGCTTGCGCGGGAGATCCCCGGCGGGTTTATCCCCGGCCAGTTCGTGAACCCCGCAAACCCCGCCGCCCACAGGGCGACGACCGGTCCCGAGATCTGGGAGGATACCGACGGAAGCGTGGATATCTTCGTGGCGGGTGTCGGCACCGGCGG
>USHI01000101.1 GCA_900554405.1 uncultured Eubacteriales bacterium
CCCGCAAATGCCTGCTCAACATTGCCGGCGCGGGCCCCTTCAGCGCCGACCGTGCGGTGCGTCAATATGCCGAAAATATCTGGCATATCGAACCCGTGCATTTCGAGAATAAATGAAGCTTTACTGCTCCGTAACATCCCGCGGCACCCCGGAAGGGCGCCGCGCGTTCCCCGCGGGGAGCATCCTGCGCTTTGAATTTGCGGTGAGCGACATGGAGCTTCGCTGCGACGAGATGTATTTTTATCTCGGCTGCGATGAGCGGGTCATTATTTCACGCGCCGTGCAGTTCGAAAACACGCCCGGCGGGTTTTGCTGCACCTTTTCGCTGGAAACCGGCGAATTTTGCGATATGAGTGGGCTTTACTTCTTTCATTTCGAATTCGTTTCGGCAGGGAGAAGGTATTACGCTTATTTCGAAGACGGAGAATGCTTTGCTTCCGACCGCTTCATAAACGAATCGGAGCTGCTTGTATACCGCCGCGAATATTCCGTACCGGAATGGTTCACCCGCGGTGCGGTGTACCAGATATTCCCGGACAGGTTTTTCCGCTCCGGCAAAGTGCCGAAAAGGGCGGATACGCCGTATAACGATGATTGGGAAAACGGCGTTCCCGAATACCCGCGCAGGCACGGCGAAGCATTCCCGAACAATACCCATTTCGGCGGCGATCTTTACGGCATTGCCGAAAAGCTTCCTTATATCTCCTCGCTCGGGGTAAATTGCATATATCTGAACCCGATATTCAGTGCGTTTTCCAACCATAAATACGATACCGGGGATTTTTTGCGTGTCGATCCCTGCTTCGGCGGCGATGAAGCGCTTTCATACCTTCTCGGCCGCGCCCATGAAGCGGGTATCGCCGTCGTGCTCGACGGAGTGTTCAACCATGTCGGGGATAACAGCATCTATTTCGACCGGTATCACCGCTACGGCTCCGGCGCGTGCGACGGTACGGATTCGCCCTATTACGAATGGTTTTCCTTCAAGCATTATCCGGACGAATACGATTCCTGGTGGGGTATAAAGAACCTTCCAAAGGTGTGCCGCTGCGAAAGCTACCGCGATTTTATCTGCAAAACGGTCATTCCGAAATACATGAACATGGGTGTGGACGGATGGCGGCTTGATGTCGCGGATGAGCTCGAAGCCGATTTCCTGGATGATATCTGCGCGGCGATAAAGGGCTGCAAGGCGGATGCTCTGATTATCGGCGAGGTGTGGGAAAACGCCGCGGACAAGATCGCATACGGCGAAAGAAAGCGTTATTTCCGCGGACGTCAGCTCGATTCGGTCACGAATTACCCGTACCGCAATGCGGTGGTGGATTATATGCTTTACGGCGATGCGGAAGCGTTCGTTTCGACTGTGAAGTCGATCTGGCGCAGCTATCCGCCGGAAACGCTTGCCTGTGCGCTGAATTTTCTCGGCTCGCACGATACCGAACGGATAACGACACTTCTTTCCGGTGTGCGCGATGAAGGCTTTTCCAATGACGAGCTCGCATCAAAAGCACTTTCGCCGCAGGCGCACGCACAGGCGTTCGCACGGGTGAAGGCGGCGTATACCATACTTTGCTTCCTGCCCGGCGTCCCCTGCATTTATTACGGCGATGAGATCGGCATGGAGGGCTATCACGATCCCTTCAACCGCCGGCCGTTCCCGCCTGCGGGCTTCGATTTGCCGGAAAGCGGATTTTTTGCACATATAAACCGTGTACGCCGCGGGGAAGAGCTTTTTTCCGCGGAATATCTGGAGGCGGAATCCGTGCGCCCCGGTGTTGCGGATATAAGGCGCCGCGGCGCGGGGGGCGAAATACGCCTTGTTTCCAATATGTCCTCCGCGGCGGCGGATGTGGATATCGGGCACGGCTATACGGATCTGCTTGCCGGTGCGCCGGCGGCGAAAAGGCTTTCGCTGTCCCCCGGGGAAGTATATATTCTGAAAAGAAAGGCATAGAATTAAGAGAGGTATTGAATATGACAGACACAGCAAAAAGGATCGCTTCCGATCTTGCCGCGCTTGGTGTGGAGAAGTGCGATACGCTTCTTGTACATACGTCGCTCCGTTCGCTCGGCAGCGGGGTGGAAGCGTCTGACGTGATCGACGGGCTCCTGCTCGCTCTCGGCGAGGAGGGTACGCTTATGCTCCCCGCGCTTTCCTATTGCAACTGCAATGCTTCGAAGCCATATTTCGATTATTACGAAACACAATCCAATACCGGCTATCTGCCGGAATATTTCCGCACACGGGTGGAGGGAGTTCTCCGCTCGGTCTGCCCCACGCATTCCTGCTGCGCAAAGGGCAAAAACGCGCATTACCTTACCTCCGGGCATATTCTCGATACAACGCCCTGCGGCGCAAATTCGCCCTTCCGCCGTCTTGCATACCTTGCCGGGAAGATACTGTTCATCGGCTGCACCATGCGCCCGAATACGTCCATGCACGCCGTGGAGGAGCTGATAAATCCGGATTATCTTTTCGGAGACGATGTGCGTTATACTCTGCGTGATGAATCGGGGGTCGAGCATACGGCGGTCTGCCGCGCGCATGATTTCCGCGGCGTCGCTCAGCGGTACGAGCGCATTGCGGAGCTTCTCGACGGCGATGCCCACCGTACCGGCAGGGTGCTTTCGGCGGATTGCGACCTTGTAAAGGCTGTTCCCATGTGGGTGACCGCGCTCGGGAAATACCATGAAGACCCCCATTATTTTATCGACAGGATTGATTGAACATGAATTCTAATCTGCCGCTCGGGCTCGCAAACGATATCAAAAACGCTTTCGGCATCGGGGGCGAAACGGTAAAAGCCGAAGCGTTCGGCAACGGCAATATCAACGATACCTATCTTGTATACATACAAAGCGGGGACAGTGTCGCCCGGTATATCTTCCAACGCGTGAACAGGGCCGTGTTTACGAATCCGGAGGATATAGCAAAAAACGTTTCGGGCGTTACGACCCATATCGCAAATAAGCTGCGCCTTGCGGGCGAGAAGGATATAGAGCGCCGTGTCGTAAAGTATTACCGCAATATTTCGGGCGGGTATTACCATATCACCGAAAGCGGCGATTACTGGCGTGTCATGTCCTATATTTACGATTCGGTATGCTTCGATACCGCCGACAACACCCTGCTGTTCAACACCGGCGTTGCTTTCGGCGAATTCCAGCGCCTGCTTTCGGATTTCCCGGCGGAAACGCTTTGCGTTACCATTCCGGATTTCCACAATACTCCGGCAAGATACGCGCAGCTTGCGCTTGCCGCGGGCGCGGATGCGTTTTCGCGGCTTTGCGAGGTAAAGGCGGAATACGATTATTTGCTTTCGCAAAGCGAAAACGCCTGCCGTTTATGCCGGCTTGCGGATTCGGGTGCGATACCGCTGCGTGTCGTTCATAACGATACGAAATGCAATAATGTAATGTTCGATGCCAAAACCGGCAAAAACCTTGCCGTTGTCGATCTGGATACGGTTATGCCGGGGCTTATCGCATATGATTTCGGCGATGCCGTCCGCTTTGCCGCCAACCCGGGCGGCGAGGATTGCGAGGATCTTTCCGAAGTCTTCCTTGATACGGATGCCTTTGCGGCATTTGCAAGGGGCTATGTCGGGCAGATACGCGGCAGCGTTTCACGTTTCGAGCTCGACACGCTTGCCGACGGTGTCCTTGCCGTTACACTGGAGCTTGCGGCAAGGTTTCTTACTGATTATCTTTGCGGCGACAGTTATTTCAAATGCAAAAAGGAACGCCATAATCTTATACGCGCCCGCGCCCAGATCGCCCTCGCAAGGGACATAATAACCAAAATTCCGACAATCGGATCGGTTTTAGACAGCATAACTAACAGAAACGAAGCGTGATTTTCGTGAAAAGTGATGAAAGTCCACGCGATTTTGTGAAAAAACTTGACAATCACGCAAAAATGAGTATACTAAGAGAAGATATAGAAATTCGGTATACTTTTTGTGCTTGTGTTACGGAGGAAGCCATTGCCGCCCACAGATAGCAAACGACTCCCGCGGGAAACCGAAGCAGCGCTTATAGCCGAGGCAAAATCCGGTTCCGCGCTCGCTTTCGAAAGGCTTGCGGAATCCTACAAACGAGTGCTGGAATTTCATATCAAACGTCTGGACCCGCCTCCCGATCTTTATGATGATCTATTTCAGGAAGGGTTGATCGGTCTGTTGAAGGCTGTCAGGAGCTACGACGGAAAAACCTCTTCCTTCGCTACATTTGCTTCTCTCTGCGTCAGAAACAGCATCATCAGCGGTATCAGAAGGTTATCCAAGCAGGCTCTGCCTGCCGGCAGCGCGGCGGAAAGCGCGGAAAATGCCGAAACCGTCCCCTCCGCAGAGGAAATATTTATCGACGATATACGTTCGCGGCAGCTGTACGGGCTTGTGTTCGCCTCGCTTTCTCCGTTCGAACGCACGGTGTTCGATATGTACCTTGCGGATGTTCCGATCGAAGGCATTGCCTTTGCCGTCGGAAGGGAATCGAAGAGCATATCAAACGCGCTCTGCCGGATAAGAACAAAGCTGAAAAGGATAATCGCAGCTCCGGATGCCGCACCAAACCATGAAAAAACCCGAAAGGGCAAATAAAATAACCACCATTCAAGAGGAGAAACCAAATGTACGAAGACAAGACCCTTACCTGCAAAGATTGCGGCAAAGAATTCGTGTTCACCGCAGGCGAACAGGAATTTTACGCAGAGCGCGGATTCCAGAACGAACCGCAGCGCTGCAAGACTTGCAGAGACGCAAGGAAGCAGGCTTCCAGGAACACCAGAGAAATGTATACCGCTGTTTGCGCAGAATGCGGCAAAGAAGCAAAGATACCTTTCCAGCCTTCCGATGACAGACCTGTTTATTGCAGCGAATGCTTTGCAAAGAGAAAGAATCAGCAGTAATCACTGATATTTTCCGTAATAAAAGGACAGCTCCAACGCTGTCCTTTTGTTGTTTATGTATTTCAATCGTTTTTGCTTCCGCGGAGAATATCTTCGAACGTCACATTGTCGCTTTCTTCCTCGTCCTCCGGGGCGTATTCCGCTTCGGATGCCGTATCGGCATCGGCTGCCGGATCC
>USHI01000102.1 GCA_900554405.1 uncultured Eubacteriales bacterium
ATCACGAGCGGAACGCCCGCAACGCACGCCTCCGTGCTTGTCATCCCGCCGGGCTTGGATATCATCACATCGCTTGCACGCATATAAAGCGCGACTTCGTTTGTAAACGGTACGATGCGCACGCGGCTGTCGCCGGAATAACGTGCGGAAAGCGCGCCGTGCAGCGATTCGTTTTTGCCGGTGAGCACGCAGACGCATATATCGCCGCATTCCTCCAGAAGCGCATCGCACACCGCGCCCGGATCCCCGCAGCCCACGCCGCCGCTCATCACAAGAGCGATCTTTGCACCCTGCGGGAGCGAAAGCGCGGCGCGTGCCTCTGCCATTGTCGTTTCGGCTTCGAAACGGGCGCTGACCGGGATCCCGGTCGCATACAAACGCCCGGCGGGCAGCCCCTTGGCGGCAAGCTTGCCGGCAAGCGATTCATGCGGGATAAAGTAGCCGTCCAGCGCGGTTTCCGAAAAGAAGGGTACGCAGGTGTAATCGGTGAGAACCCCAAAGCATTCGGCGGAAAAGCCCTGCTTTTTGAGCGCCGTCAGCGCAAGCATCGGGAAAAGATGCGTGGCTACGACAGAGCCGAAATCGCCGGAAAGTATATATTCCCGCAGAGGTTCGGCATATTTCGCATTTGCGGTATAAACGGGCGAGGTGATGCCGGTGGAGCTGTATATATCCCCCGCCTTGTATATCACCCCGAACGCGCCCGGCATTTTGCGCAGCATGGTGTTGTATATCGAAGTTACGCCGTGAGCCGTTTTATCGGAGCAGAAGGCGGCAAGCGGGTCGAGCATTTCATGCTCGGCTCCGATGCGTTCGAGCGCCTCGCACACGGCGTTTGCCGCCATGTTGTGCCCCTGTCCGGTATCGCAGCTGAGTACAAGTGTTTTCATACCGTTAAACCTCCGTTTTGTTCAGGGCTTTTGACGCAATCCGGCATTATAAAGATGCGCAGCCCCGGAAAAAGCGACCATACGCGGGGTGACAAAGCCGTCGGATTCGGGAATGAAGTCGAAAACCGTCACGCCGGTGGTGGTGATATCGAGCTGGCGGAAGGCACGCAGCGGCGCCATCCCCAAAAGATGCCCGATCCATGCGGCGCCGAACCCGCCGTGGCAGAAAACGGCGACACGCTTTTCGCAGGTGCCGAACGCACAGTAAATACCTCCGCGGCGTTCCATGCCGTAACCGGCAAGGAATTCATCCGAACCCTTTATCATTTCCGCAAGCGTTGCGCTGCGTTCCTCAAAACGCCCGCTCCCGTCGCGGTAATCCGAAACACCGCCCTTTACGGAATAGGTGTAGCCGATATCATCCTGCGCGGAAAACGAAGCCATGTAATCCATGCTTTCGGCGGTGAAAGGAAGTATTTTTACCTCCATGCCCTTCCATGCGGCTGTCGGCGCGGCGGTCATCTGCGCCCTGCCGAGCGGGGATGCGAAAATTTCGTCCAGCCGCACATCGGCAAACCATTCGGCGAGCTCCTCCGCCTCGCGCAAGCCTTTTTCGGTGAGCGAATCGTGGGCGTAATCAGGGTCGCCGTGACGTATAATAAACAATCTCATATATTTTTCCTTTTATGTTTCCCTTTTGATTTGGTCGTCACCCGCATAATATCACAAAGCAAAGCGTTTTGTCAATCCGCCTTGCAAGACGGCTCGGCTTGTGCTACAATCATATAAAAGCACCGCTTAAAGCAAAGGAGCAAGCTTATGGAAAGCACAATACTTCACCGCTTTTCGATCGATGTCCCCGGTGTCGCGCCGAGGACGATATACCATTTTTCCGACACGCACATAGCCGTTTGCGGCACGGATGCCCCCTTGCAGGAACGTGAGCGCGCTCAAAAGGCAAATGCCGCTTGGGAGCGTGTCCGCGCCGATTTCGCACGCGTATACGGCGAACCCTGCACACCGGCACAAATCATCCCGCCGGAGGAGCATTTTACCCGCCTGCTGCGTACATCCCGCGGCGGGGATGCGCTCGTTCTCACGGGGGATATCGCCGATTACGTTTCAAGCGGGAACCTGAGCTTCCTGTGCGAAAAGCTTGCGGATTTCCCGAAAAGGCTTGTCACCGTCTGCGGCAACCACGAAAAGCGTGAGCTGCTCCCCGAAGGCTTCCCCGGCGGCGCGGCAGAGGCGGTGAGCTGCACCGATCTGGGCGATATGCTCCTGATCGGCGTGGACGATTCGGCGCTTGAAATCAACTCCGACAGCTTTGCAAAGGAAAAAGCCGCCGGCTATGAGGTCAAGCTTAATGCCGCGGTGCTGCGCCCGATAGACGGCTCTGAGGATAAGGACGGAGAAATAACCCGCGGGCATAACGGTTATGTAAACATAAACGCCGAGGTCACCAAAAATTCCAAAGCGGTAGGTACGGTATCGTTCGCACAGAAAATAACCGCAGGGGTCAAGACACTTACCTATACAAGGTCATCAGCCGAGGAGGCTTCCTCTGTTTGGAATATAGGCTCGGGCAAATACTTAAATTATTATAACGGCTCGGCAGATAAGCTTATCGTTCCCGAGGGCGTTGAGGAGATCAACTGGAACAATCGCTCCACCTGGTATAAGGGCGATAAGACCAAGGTTAAAATCATAATCTTCCCATCAACCATGAAAAAGGTTTTGGCGGAAACCCTGCAGGGCTTTACAAATCTTATTGCGGTATATATTCCCGACGGCTGCACAGACCTCGGCGCTTCGGCGTTCAGCGGATGTACATCCTTGAGATATGTCCGCCTTTCGGAAAACTTTACGGCAATTCCGAAGAGCTGCTTTGCAAACACGCCTGCGCTTACGCAGATGTATATTCCCGCAGGCATAAAAAGCATAGCCGACCGTGCGTTTAACGGCAGCGCGCTGCGTGACATTGTTATCTGCGCGGATAATTTCGTCGGCGACGGATATGATACCCATAAAAACTTTGTAATTCAGCTGAACGAGAATATCAATGAGGAAATAAAAGCCGATGTTGAGGCGGATCTGAAGGACGACCGCGGCTTTATTGCCGACAGGCATTTCTACTACCTCGGCAAAAACCCGACGGTCAAATCAAACTGGCTTTGGTATTCCTGCGATATAGCAAGCGGTGCCGATTACCTCTGGTACACCCTCATTTACGCCTTAAAGGGCAACAGCATCGAGGAGTTTATAAAGACACAGATCTCCAACAGTCTTGAGGATGAGTATACCGCGCTTGAAGCGGCCGATGCAACGCTTTTAAGCGAGCAATACAGAGGAATCAGAAAAATAAGCGATGAAGAGGCGCTTTCGCACCTTGAAGAGCTTTACAGGGCGTATATTAAAAAATACGGCGACAAAACCTCCCGCGAGGGACTTCTTCGGATCTACGACACCGCGTTTGCGGTAAACGCCGACAGCTTCGCCGATGAAAAGGCGGTAGGCTATAAGGTAAAGCTTAACGCCACGGTGCTGCGCCCGGTTGACGGAAGCTGCGATAAGGACGGAGTCATCACGGTTGCGCGCGACGGCTATGTGAACATAAGCGCCGAGGTCACAAAGGACGGGAAAACAGTAGGAACGGTAAAATTCACCGAGGTTTTATCCGCCGAAATGAAGACCCTAACCTACACGAAGTCATCTGCCGAGGAGGACAGCTCGGTTTGGAATATAGGCGCGGGCAAGTATCTTAATTACTATAACGGCTCTGCCGATAAGCTTATAATTCCCGAGGGCGTTGAAGAGGTAAACAGCAAGACCCTCGGCGAGTGGTACAAGGGTGATAAAACAAAGGTTAAAATAATCGTTTATCCGTCAACCATGAAAAAAATAATGCCGTGGACGATGAACGGCTTTACGAATCTTATGGCGGTTTACATCCCCGACGGCTGCACCGAAATAGGCGAGCGCGCCTTCAGCGACTGCACCTCGCTCAGGTATGTCCGTCTTTCGGAAAAATTCACCGCCATTCCCAAATACTGCTTTGCCGGCACACAGGCGCTCACAATGCTTTATCTGCCCGCGGCGGTCAAAAGTGTTGCCGACCGCGCGTTTTACGGCAGTGCCGCAAGGGATCTTATCATCACGGCGGATGATTTTGCGGGCGACGGCTACGATACCCATAAAAAATATGTTACTTCAATTAATGAAAGCATAAACGAGCAGGTTAAAGAGGATGTCCGCGAGGATCTTATTGCCGATGTGGGCACAAATCTTTCAAACAGAAGCTTTTTCTACCTCGGCAAAAACCCGACGGTCAAATCAAGCTGGCTCTGGTATTCCTGCGATATGGATAACGGCCCGGAGTATCTTTGGGATACATATATATTCGCTTTAAAGGGCAACAGCATCGAGGAATTTATAAAGACCCAGACCTCGAACAGTCTTGAGGATGAATATACCGCGCTGGATAACGAAACGGCCGAGCTTTTAAAGACGCAGCATGATAAATACATGCTGAACGGCAGATATCCGAAGGAAATAAACACCGAGGTCGTTCAGGCGCTTATAAAGGACTATCCGTTCACAAATAACGGCAGCGCGGCGGAGTTTTCTCTTTATCTTGAAAAGAAGCTTGCCGATACAGGATATAAGGCTGCCGTGAGCAACTGGTATAAGCTGAGGGCTGTTCCCGGCTGCGAGGATACCGACGGGGTAATGTTTGAGGGCTATAACGGCTATGTTACCGCGGATATAAGGCTTACCTCTGCGGTCGATACAAAGGATATTTCTATATACGGCGTAATCAAGCCCGAAATTTACAGCTACAGCTTTGAGACTGTGGCAAAGGCGGATACCTTCTATCCCGAAACCGTGGACGGCACGGACGGACTGCGCGGCGATACCGGCGCAGAGGGAGAGTTCTTCCTGCTTTCCTCCGACGGCACGGTGCTGCTCGATTATTACGGCACTGCGGAAAAGATTATAATTCCCGAGGGCGTCGAGTATCTCGATCAGTCATGGTGGCTCGATACCGACCTTACAAAGGTTCGCTGCATAATTCTTCCCGATTCCTTAAAGGTTCTGCCCGACCAGTTCGGCGTTCCGTTCAGCAGCAATATAGAA
>USHI01000103.1 GCA_900554405.1 uncultured Eubacteriales bacterium
CCGCGGTCACAGGGAGCTGCCCATAAAGCCGGATTTTATCGGCAAAAACGTTCCCACATCCAAAAACGAAGTCGTTTCCGTCCTGATCACCGAAACCGACGGAGCCGACCGCGTCGAGCTGCGCGAACGCGCCGACGCAACAGAAACAGACCCAAATAAATAACATAAAAGGAGCCCAACACATGGAACTCACCTACAAGGTCAAGGACAAACCCAAGTTCGGCGCGATGCTCGTGTTTGCACTGCAGCAGCTTCTCGCCATACTCGCGGCAACCATCGCCGTACCGACGATTGTCGGCAACGGAATGGACACCGCGGCAGCACTCTTCGGTGCCGGCGTCGGCACGCTGGTATATCTTCTCTTCACCGGATTCAGAAGCCCCGTATTCCTCGGCTCCTCGTTCGCATTCATCGGCTCCATGTGCGCAGCCTTTGCAGGTGCGGGCTCGGTCGTCGCTCTCGGCTACCTCGGGCTTGTCATCGGCGCGATGTTCGCCGGGCTCGTGTACGTCGTGATAGCGCTCATCGTCAAGCTCGCGGGGGTCAAGTGGATCTCCAGGCTCATGCCCGCAGTTGTTATCGGCCCGACGGTCTCCATCATCGGCCTTTCGCTTGCCGGCAACGCGGTAGGCGATGCCTTCAAGGGTAAGGTTCTTGATGCCGCGGGCAACTCCGTCGCAAACCCCTATATCGCTCTCGTCTGCGCTCTCGTAACACTGTTCACCGTTGTGCTTGCCTCCGTTTACGGCAAGAAAACGGCAAGGCTCATCCCCTTCATAATCGGCATACTCGCCGGCTACGCCGTCGCGGCGATCTTCACCGTCATCGGTATCAACACCGGCAACGATGCGCTTAAAATCATCAACTTCGATGCCTTCAAGGGTCTCAAGATATTCTCCGTTCCCGACTTCACCCTGATCGAAGCGTTCAAGGGCTTCGAACACCTCAGCGGCAGCTACATAGCAACCGTCGCGGTAGCGTACATTCCCGTTGCCTTCGTCGTGTTCGCCGAACACATAGCCGATCACAAGAATCTCTCCTCCATCATCGGCTCCGACCTGCTTGAAGACCCCGGCCTCCACCGCACGCTCCTCGGCGACGGTGTCGGCTCCATAGCGGGCGCGATCTTCGGCGGCTGCCCCAACACCACCTACGGTGAATCCGTCGGCTGTGTCGCGATAACCGGCAACGCCTCCGTCGTAACGATCGCCTGCACCGCGGTCATGGCAATGGTAATATCCTTCTTCGGGCCGTTCGTCACCTTCCTCGCCTCCATACCGAACTGCGTAATGGGCGGTGTGTGCATAACGCTTTACGGCTTCATCGCGGTCAGCGGTCTGAAAATGATCCAGAACGTCGACCTCGGCGATAACAAAAACCTTTTCGTTGTCGCGGTCATACTCATCTGCGGTATCGGCGGAATGAGCGTATCCTTCGGCAATGTCACGATAACCGAAATCGCCTGCGCGCTTATACTCGGTATCGTCACGAACGTGCTTGTCAACATCAAGTGCAAGAAGTGCAACAAATCCGATAAATAACCACCCCCACACATATAAAAAACGTTTCCGCCGCCCCCGCGGCGGATTCGTTTTTTTATTGATCGCGATATGGCTGCAACAGACTTGTTGTAACTTAACCGCGAACGATAAAAGCAGTTTTGCCGCCCCGCCCGCGATATGGCTGCAACGAACTTGTTGTAACTTAATCGCGAACGATAAATCATCAGTCGACACAGGCGACAAACAGCATAAGTGCCGTCATAAGCACCGCGCACCCCGCCGCGCCGCGGATAAAGCCGTTCAGGAACCCGTCCCGGTCGCACACCGCATCGATAATCCGTTTTGTAATAACTCTTGCTGCTTTCATTTTCTCTTCTGCCTTTCATTTATCTTTCCTTTGTGCATATTATAGCGCAATCTGTGTACAATATAACGGACAACAAAACCAAAAAAGAACCCCGCGGTGCACACACCGCAGGGTCTTTTTCCGGTGAATCCTGTTTCGAAAAGCAACAGGGCTCAAAGATCGTCGGCATCCTGGAGCGGCTCGCCGCCGTCACGGGGGACACCGGTATAGCTGCCCTCCGGGTCGGTATTCGCGAACATCTGGTCCTGACCGAGAAATTCCGTGCAGATATCCAGATATTTCGTGCCGTTAAGCTCGGCAGGCGTGTACCTGTACGGGTAATAATAACGGTCGACACCGTTTATGCCGCTTTGGAAGCGATAACGTCGCCTTTTTTTCATAAAATGTTGCTCCTGAGCGCGGCGCAAGCCCTGTTTGCCCGGTTTTCCGTGCGTACGGGCATTGCCGCGCTTTTCATAAATTCACTTGAATGCAAAAAGCATTCTTTTTTGTGCGCCTGCCGCACCGGGCAAAAATGCGCTCCCGTATCAAAGAGGACAAATCGCCGGGAAGCACTTTTCGTCCGCGGTATTGCCGGGCGCTTTGTGCCGAAGCAAAAGCATCAAAGCGCTGCCTTCGCAGGCGCGTGTTTCCGCTTTTGCCGTGCGGCGGATGAAGCTTTTTCATCCGTTGTTATTTTGCCCTTTGTGCGCGCCCGTATTCGTGTTTTGCCGTTGACAAATTTACCCGATTATTATAAAATAAAAAAAAGGAGTGGCTTCATATGCGCTATATCGGAATAGATTACGGCGATGCAAGAGTCGGGCTCGCCACGGGTGATGACAGCCTTTGTATCGCCACCGCCGCAGGGACGTTGAAAGTTACCGGAATGCGGGATGCGGTGCGGCAGATCGGGGAACGTGTCGGCGCACTCGGCGGCGGGGCGTTTGTTGTCGGGCTGCCGAAAAACATGAACGGGAGCGAATCCTTCCGCGCCGAAAAATCACGCGCGTTCGCGGAAATGCTCACTGCCGAAACCGGTCTTCCCGTCTTTTTCACGGATGAACGGCTTACCACCTGCGAGGCTTATACCTACCTGAACATAACCGGCTTCAACGGCAAAAAGCGCCGCAATATCATAGATACCCTTTCCGCGGAGATTATCCTGCAATCCTTTTTGGATGCAAAAAAAGCGTCCGCGGCTCAATAATTGCAAAAAGCGCGCCGAAAACGGTTGACAAACCCGTTTCGGTGTAGTATAATCATTCTCACCGTGTTCGGGGTGTGCCCGCGCACGGGTGAATAACGGGGTGTGGCTCAGCTTGGTAGAGCGCTTGGTTCGGGACCAAGAGGCCGGAGGTTCAAATCCTCTCACTCCGACCAAGAGCCTTCTCGGGCGAAGTTCGGGAAGGCTTTTACTTTTTCGCTCTTTGCCAAACCGGTTCGGAAAGGCCTTCCGGGAGTAATATGCCGGTGGGAACTTTGGGTATTGAGATTTCCGGCGGGATGCGGTATAATGGCAGGACTGTGCTCAAAAGGAGTTATTTATGTTTCGCAAATATATAGGTACAAAAGCCTTTTACAAGCGGCTGCTGAAGCTGATGGTGCCGATACTTATCCAGAACGGAATAACGAATTTCGTGAATATGCTGGATAATATCATGATCGGCAGTGTCGGCACCGCGGAAATGAACGGGGTCGCTGTTATGAACCAGATAATAATGGTTTTCACGCTGTGCATTTTCGGCGCGGTGAGCGGCGCGGGGATATTCGGCGCGCAATATGCCGGCAGCGGCGATGACGGCGGCGTGCGCGATACCTTCCGGTTCAAGCTGATGTTCTGCACCGTGCTCACGGCGGCGTTTATCACCGTGTTCCTCGTATACGGCGACAATCTCGTTTCGCTGTTTCTGCACGAGCAAAACAGCGGCATAAGCGCGGCGGATGTCATGCTCCACGCGAAAACCTACCTGCGCGTGATGGTATACGGCTTTATTCCCGCCGCGATAATACAGTGCTATGCCTCCACCCTGCGCGAGACGGGCAAAACCGTCCTGCCGATGGTGGCGGGGCTGATCGCCGTGGGTATAAACCTCACGCTGAACTATATACTTATCTACGGGCATTTCGGCGCTCCGGCGCTGGGCGTGAAGGGCGCCGCGATCGCGACGGTCATCTCCCGCTATGCCGAACTGGCGATAATCGCCGCCGTGACATTCATAAAGCGCGCGGAAAACCGCTTTATCATCGGCGCTTTCCGCAGCCTGCGCGTTCCGCTGCCGCTTGTGGGAGGTATCTTCCGCCGCGGGCTGCCGCTGATGTTCAATGAAACTATGTGGTCGGCGGGGATCGCCTTTATCAACCAAAGCTATTCGCGCCGCGGTCTGGATGTTGTCGCCGCGGTAAACATCATGCAGACATTTTCGAACGTATTCTCGGTGGCGTTCCTTTCCGTCGGCGCGGCGATCGGGATCGTGCTGGGGCAGATGCTTGGTGCGGGCAAGACCGCGGAAGCGCGCGAAAGCGCAAAAAAGCTTATCGCCTTTTCGGTGGTGATAAGCCTTTCCGTAGCGGTGATATTTTCGCTCTGCGCACCGTTTATCCCGCTGCTTTACAACACGGATGAAAACGTCCGCTCACTTGCGACAAGCCTCATGATCATCTGCGCGCTTACAATGCCGCTCGATTCCTTTGCAAACGCCTCCTACTTCACGCTGCGCTCCGGCGGGCAGGCGTTTATAACGATCCTGTTCGATTCCGGATTCGTGTGGGCGATAGCCGTCCCTTTATCCTACTTCCTTTCCAAATACACCTCGCTCCCCATACTTCCGCTTTATGCGATATGCCAGAGCGCGAATTTCCTGAAAGACGTTCTGGGCTATGTTTTCGTGCGCCGCGGCACATGGGCAAAAAAGCTTGTCCACGGCGGGGAATAAAACGGCACAGCCGGGCCTTTTGCAGACCCGGCTGTTTTTTCTATTTAAGATGCTTTTTGCGGAACCGTATCAGGAACGGCACCGAAACGACAAACGTGAGAGCGTCCGCCGCCGGCTGCGAAAGCTGTACACCGGTGCAGCCGAGCCGCAGCGGGGGCAGTATAACGGCGG
>USHI01000104.1 GCA_900554405.1 uncultured Eubacteriales bacterium
GCTTCGCTACTTGCTCATAACCGAATAGCTGCTTATTGCTTCACGCAATAGAAGCAGTGGGTTGGGACTTGCTTGATTCGGTTAAAATACATCCAGGTCTTTTCCGTTCACGACATATCCGTCATACCCTGCATCCCGGATTTCATCCAGTATCGCAGTATCGCGCCATGCCATCTCGGCGGCAAGGTTTTTGTGGTTATCCTGTACATTCATATGGTAAATCCGGTGATACGTAACGAGCAGTTTCGGATTTGCCTTTTTTGCAACACCGGCAAGATCCGTGCTTAACGTATGCACTTCCCGGTGGTATTTCTGCCATTTTGGTTCGCGGCAGGAGATTCCGGCGGCGTATTCCACTTCGTGCAGCAGGATATCACAGCCTTTCGATTTTTCTGCCACGAGATCCAGCGGAGCGGTATCGCCGGTGATGACGATTGTGCGGTCCGGTGTGGTGAATTTATAGCCGTAGCATTCCAGTGTTCCGTGGCTGACCGGAAAAGCCTCCACCGTAACCAGGTCATCCCGGTAGACAATGCCGGATTCAATTTCTGTTACCTCAACGCGGTAGCCGGATTCGTTTGCTTTTTCGAAACCGTGAATTCGGAAATCAATGTCGGTTTCATAGGCCTGTAAGATATGATCGGTCATGTGCTGTAAGCCCTTTGGCCCGAAAACTTTCAATGGAACCGGGCGCTCCAGCACCCACGGAGTAAAAATCAGATCCGGGTATCCTGCGGTATGGTCTGTGTGAAGGTGCGTACAGAAGGCAACGGTCAGAAGATCCGGCCGCAGGGCATCCACGCCGTTAAAATAGGCGGCTGAGGCCTGGCGGACAACGCCAGGGCCAAAATCTACCAGATAAGCACGGTCACCGACCACGACAGCGGAGGAAGGTCCGTTGGCATTCGGACACGCATTTGGTGTGCCGGTTCCGAGAAGAACAAGTTTTGTCTGCATTCTTTCTCTTTTCCTTTTCATTTTTTGTTTCTGTTTCTGTTTATGATTTCCTGTTACGATTTCTGCTTTTGCCTTATTTCTCTTCTTTTGATTCATTGTTTTTGGTTTCCGGAAGATGCTTAATGGAAATTCCGGTAAATCCATAGAAAATACTGAAAACCGGAGTCAGGTAAAGCAGGAATAAGTATGGGAAAAATGCCGACCATGCAACACCAAGTGTGCCGGCCATGTATACGCCGTAGCCATGCCATGGAATCATAGGACCAGCCATAGTTCCGGAGTCTTCGAGGCAGCGGGAAAGAATTTCCGGTGCAACCTTGCGCTCTTGAAAGACAGGTGCCATCAGACGGCCGGTCAGAACGTGTGCCATCGGCTGGGAGCAGCTGATGAGGCTGGTCACGTAACCGACAATCATCGTTGCCAGGATCATACTTCCATCGCTGTTGATTCTCTTTACAATCGCCTGAAGAATGTGATCCAGTACACCAAGTTTTTCCAGCATGCCGCCCATGCCGACAGCAAAGCAGATAATGGCTACGTACTGGAGCATGCTTCCCATGCCGCCGCGGTTTAAGATGGATTGTAATACCGGTTCTTCGATTGCGGTTGTGTAACCGTTGTAAGCTGTGCGGATGATGCCCTGCAGAGTATCGTGTTGCACAAAATAGGAAACAAATCCGGCAGCGAAGCTGGAAAGACCAAGTGCAGAGATCGCATTTACTTTGCAGAGGAGCAATACAATAATCAGGATGGCAGGGATCATGGTAATCCATCCGAGCTGGAATTCACCGTTTAAAGCATCGATGTAAACGGTAATGCTTCCCTCGGTATAGCTTCCGCTGGTCTGCTGGAAACCGAGAATAGTAAAAAGAATTAAGGTTATCACATATGTTGGAAGGGTGGTCCAGAGCATCGAGCGGATATGATCACCAAGTTTGGCATCTGCAACGGCCGGAGCAAGGTTTGTGGTATCGGAAAGAGGACTTAATTTGTCACCGAACATGGCACCGCAGATGACAGCACCGGCTACCATGCCAGGATGGATACCCATGGCGTTTCCGATCGCCATCATGGCAACACCTGCGCTTCCGACGGAACCATAGGAAGTACCGGTTACAATACTCAAAATGGAGCAGAACAGCAACGTCAGAGGCAGCAGCCAGGACGGGTTAATCATTTTTAAGCCCCAGGAAATGATGGTGGCAATGGTGCCACTCTGCAGCCAGGTGCCGATCATGACACCGATGGCCATCAGAAGGCAGAGCGTCGGGACGACCATACGGATGGCATCGTATGCGCCGGCAACAATGTTGGCGTAAGAAATACCGAAAATCTTACAAAACAGATAGATAAAAATCCAGCTTGCAAACAGGCCGATCATAGGACCGCCGGTTTTCAGGCGGATACAGACTGCGACGGATACGATGATCAGCAGCAGCAAAAGCAGTGAATCGAGTATATCATAAAGCTTTTCACGCTTGTATTTGGGCAAAAGCAGCGCTTTGGAAAGCTCGTAGCTTTTGCCGGAAAGGGCGTAAAGCAGTATTTCGCAAGCCTTTTTGCGGTTTTCTGCGGATTCCGGGGAAAGCAGCCGTTCGGCTTCGCCCACGCTTCCGTTTGCGGCTTCGAGCGCACGTTCCGCCTCCCCGCCCGAACCGCCGCAGCGGGCGGCAAGCTCGGCAAGCGCTTCCTTCGGGGACATCCCGTCGAGATGTATCCTCTGCCCGCGCGAAAGCAGTGTGGGCAGGAGCGAGTTGCGCGTTTCGGTAAGCAGAAATACCGTGACGGTAGGTGGCGGCTCCTCGAACAGCTTCAAAAGTGCGTTTTGTGCGCCCGCACGCATTTTGCCGGCGTTTGCGATGATGAATACCTGCATATCGCCGTCGTTCGGCATGACGGAGGCAAGGCGTATCAGCTCGCGGATATCGTCCACACCGGCGCACTTTTCGCCGGTGCCGGTAATATGGATATCCGGATGCCCGCCGAGCGAAAACTTGCGGCAGGATTGGCAGATGCCGCAGGGCTTGGTTTTGCCGGTGCAGAGCAGCGCCCGTGCGCAGGAAAGCGCAAATTCAAGTTTGCCGATCCCGGCGGCACCGTCGACGATATATGCGTGGGAGCAAACACCGCGCCCCGCCTTTTCGTAAAAAAGAGCGAGCTCGCTTTTGTTGTACAACGGTACTTTTCCCCCTTTCAGGCGGAAAAAGCACCCCGCCGACTCATATATAGATGTATTGTATCACAAAAAAGAGCCCGTGAAAAGGGATTTTTCAAAAAATGATTTGACATTCGGGGAAAAAAGTTATAAACTCAATTGGATAAAAAACGATCTGTTTTGCCGTATAATACGGGTACGGAGGTTTTCGGATATGAGCATTATTGTCGGAATAGATGTCGGCGGCAGCACGACAAAGATCGTCGGCTTTCGCGGCACAGAGCTGCTTGCGCCCGGGCTTGTCAAGGCAAACGACCCGATAGCCTCCATTTACGGCGGCTTCGGCAGGTTCACGAGCGATAACGGCATCACGCTTTCGGATATAGACGAGGTGCGGATAACCGGTGTCGGCTCGACATACATCGGGAAGGACATTTACGGGATTCCCGCGGTTCATGTCAACGAATTTCTTGCCGACGGGCTGGGCGGGCTTTATCTTTCCGGGCTCGGCGAGGCGGTGATCGTCAGCATGGGCACCGGCACCGCGTTTGTTTATGCAAACCGTGCACGGGGTGAATATACCTACCTCGGCGGTACGGGTGTCGGCGGCGGCACGCTGAACGGTCTTGCGGACAGAATGCTCGGCATACGCTCCATACAGCATGTCGCTTCGCTTGCGGAGGAGGGGGATCTTTCCAATGTCGACCTGCGCATAAGCGATATCACCGAAAGCGACATTATCCCCACGCTTTCCGGCAACGCGACAGCCTCCAACTTCGGCAAGCTTTCGGATCTCGCATCGCGCTCGGATATAGCGCTGGGGCTTATAAACATGGTTTACGAAACTATCGCCATGCTTGCGATATTTTCCGCAAGGATGAAGGGGATAAAGGATATTGTCCTGATCGGCAACCTTGCCGTGATGCCGCAGGCGGAGGGGATGTTTGCGAACCTTTCGCAGATGTTCGGCATGAACTTCGTTATTCCCGAAAACGCCGCATACGGGACGGTGATCGGTTCGGCGCTTTATTCGGAAAAAAGCTGAAAGCCCGGCGGCGTACCGCGCGGGCATAAGACGGTGTGATAAATGGAAAAAACAAAGTGGAATAAAAAAATATTCGCAATGCTGCTCGAATCGGCAAAGGGAGTGCGCTCCTGGCGCCAGTTCGCCGCGGATTGCGGGATCAGCTATGTGCAGATGCGAAAGCTGGCGATGGGCACGCAGGAAAATCCCCCGCGCCCGAAGCTTATCCGCAAGGTCGCCGACCACGCGTTCGGCGAGGTGGACCTGGAGGATCTTATGTTCGCCGCGGGTATGCACTGCGGGGATCAGTCGCCCCCGGGGCGCGGCGCCGACCGAACGGACAGCTTCGGGATCTACCGCACGCTTTCACCGAAGGACAGAGCGGCGGCGGATAAATTCATAGCCTTCCTTAAAAGCTGCTCGGAGCGCTCCGGCTCAGAGCAATAGCATTGCGGCAAGTATCAGGAAGAAAAGGCTGTTGTCGCCCTCCTTGCCGAACAAAAGCAGGAACGCGGCGGCGATAAGCAGCATATCCTCCGTGCTCATGCCGCGCAGTATGTCCAGCCCGAACGGCGCTTTTTGCTCCGGCGGAGCGGGGCTTTGCGGCGGTGGCGGCGGCGGGGGAGGCGGTGCAGTGAGCACCTGCACCCTGACCTTCGACACCAACGGCGGCAGCGCGATCGATAAGATCACGAAGGACAGCGGGACGACCATCGACCTGGCTGCCTACAAGCCCACCCGCGCGGGGTATACCTTCGCCGGTTGGTTCAGCGACAAGGCGCTGACCAAGGCTGTGACCAGCGTGAAG